>NZ_AEXQ01000065.1:0-14921 GCF_000191865.1 Turicibacter sp. HGF1 | reverse complement strand
TTGTGTGTGTAGATCAAAGTGTGCGAGGTAAGTTGCTGACCTAAACAGTGACAATGAGTGTGTAATCAAAAATATGTAAGGATGGTCACTTTCCTAAAATAGTGATATAAATTTTAAATATTTATTTGAATTATATTAGTTAAGTTATTAACTTATACAACGACAAATTAATTTTAGTAGGGTACTAGGTTCAAGGGTCAGGTTACTAGCCTTAATAAAGTAATTGATTATTTATTATAAATTGGAGATTGGTTGACTATTTTATGGCTGGCACCATATAAGTAGTTATAATAGAAATCTCATTGAAAATTATTTGTTTTTAAGTAAGATTTATATTTTTTTAAAAAGTTTTATGTGTTCATCCAATTTTAAAACCATTTTATGATGGAAGTGTCCTACTAGAGTAGGGACGTGTTCGGACAAACAATTGAATATTATCCACGATTTTGTAAATCGTTATTTCGGATACAGGGGCGTATTCGAAGGTTCCGAATATGTAAAGGGACCGGTTTGAATGATGTGATAGTCGCGAATCATGTCATTTGTTGAAGTTTAATTTGTAATAATGAGCTCATTATAAATTTAAAAATCAGATTCTATCTAGGATCTGATTTTTTGTTGTTTGGAGGATATTAAGAAAAAGTGTATGAAAGTAAGGGGAATGCTTTTTTTTTACCTCAAAATGGATATAATAGATAATAAGCGTTTTTTAAAGGGCAAGGAGAAATAGAATTAAATGAAAAAGGTTATATTAAGGACGATAAAAAAATACAATTTATTGGAGAAAAATAAATCAGTTGTTGTCGCAGTTTCAGGCGGGGCAGATTCAATGGCATTACTAAATTTGCTAGTCGAAATTAAAGAACTGTATAACCTTCATTTAGTTGTAGCTCATGTGAATCACAAGAAGCGTGAAAACTCAGATTTAGACGAGGTTCTAGTTAACAAAATAGCATTAGAAAATGGATTAGATTATGAGGTTTATTATTTACCTAAGTGTTTAACTAATGAAAATTTTCATGAATATGCGAGAAGAGAAAGATATAACTTTTTTAAAAGAGTTGCTGCTAATTATAAAGCAGATTGTATTGTGACAGCGCATCATGCCGATGATCATTTAGAAACACAAATTTATAGACTTTTATATCATAGTACAGTTAGTGGTTTAATTGGAATAGAACCGATAGTGGAGTATTGCGGATTGAAAATAATTAGACCATTAATCGAGGTAACAAAAGATGATATTTACAAGTATTGTAGTGAGTCTAGAATTGAGTACAGAGAGGATGAATCAAATCAAAGCGATGTGTATACTCGTAATCGAATTCGAAAATATATTATTCCAGCTTTAGCAGAAGAAACTTTTTCTGTTTATGAACATTCTCGAAGCATTAGTGAGCAGTTAAGTGAAGATGAAGCGTTTTTTAATTTACAGGTTGATCAATTAATGAATGAAGTTTCTGAAATTAAGGGAGTATTTAAAGTTTCAAGAAGTTTTATAAATAGCCTTCCTAAAAGCTTATCAAGACGATTGATTAAACGAATTCTTCAGCAGTTTATGATAAAGGATATTCAAACTGTACATATTGAAGAAGTACTGTCAGTTATGCAGAGTTCAAAACCTAATTTGAGCGTGACGTTACCTAATCAAATTTGTTGTGTTATAGCCTATGATATAGTACAATTCTCTACAATGCTTGATGAAATAGAGCCATATGAGATGATTTTAGATGTAGATTCTACGCTTGTCTTACCTCAAGGTTCTACTTTGTGTATAAGGGAGAACAAAGTCGATGAAAAAACGGAAAAATCTTGCATTAATAAAGTTGATTTGTGTTATAATGAAATAGAATTACCTTTAAAGGTTAGAACACGCAAACCAGGTGATCGTATCACTCTAATGAACGGACATGGAACGAAAAAAATTAAAGAAATTATGATTGAATGTAGAGTTCCCAAACATTTAAGAGATACATGGCCGATTATTACAGATTCGAATGATCGAATTATCTGGATTCCACTTTTAAAAAAATCATCTTATTGTCAACAACATTTAAATGGTAAAACGATTACAATTGATTATTGTCACCTCGGAGGGAATGAAGAAGATGCATAACGATATTAAAGAAATTTTATTAACAACTGAACAAATCGAAGCTAAAGCTGCAGAATTAGCGAAGCAATTAGAAATCGACTATGCGGATAAAAAACCGGTTTTATTAGGGTTATTAAAAGGATCTGTTCCGTTTATCGGAGATTTAATGAAGTGCATGAATATTCCAGTTCAAATTGAGTTTATGGATGTTTCTAGTTATCATGGGGGAACCGCTTCAACTGGACAAGTTAAGATTTTAAAAGATATTGATATCTCAGTAGAGGGACGTCATATCATTATTGTTGAAGACATTGTAGATACAGGATTTACTTTAGATAAAGTTATCGCACTTTTAAAACATCGCGGAGCTGCAAGTGTTGAAGTAGTAACAATGTTGGATAAACCAGAAGGTCGAGTAGTTGTAATGGAACCAAAATACATTGGATTTACAATTCCAAAAGCCTTTGTTGTTGGTTATGGATTAGATTATGATGAGTATTATAGAAATTTACCATATGTAGGAATTCTTAAAGAAGAAGTCTACATGAATTAAGAAAGAGGTGCGAAGATGCCGCCAATTAATCCAAAAGATAAAATTAAAAGCATGAAAAAGAAAAGTAGTTTTAATAAAAAAGGTCCACAAAGTATTGGAATCTACTTTATTCTATTTATCATTGTTTTAGGGTTATATGGTTTCTTATTTATTCCACAGGAAACACAGAAAATTGAAGAGCCACGTTATGAACAATTATTAAGTGATTTAGAATCAGGAAAAATTGTTTCATTATATGTTCAACCAGTAGATGGTGAAGACAATCAAAATATGTGGTCTGTTCAAGGTGAAATGATGGTAGATGGAAAGAAAACTATCTATACTGCAAATGTTCCAAATTCGGAATTGTCACGTATTTATGATTTAGCATTATCAAATAACATTGAAATTAATAATAAATTAGCTTCAAGTGTAGGTAAGATATGGTCATTCCTTTCTTACGCGTTAATAACTGTTTTATTCCTAGGTGTCATCATGTTTATGTTTAAATCAGCACAACGAGGGAATAATAAGGCGTTTGATTTTGGTAAGAGCCGTGCTAAATTATCTAAACAAGAAGGAATCTCGTTCGAAGATGTTGCTGGAAATGATGAAGAGAAAGAAGAATTGGTTGAGGTTGTCGATTTCTTAAAAAGTCCAGCTAAGTATAATGAAATGGGAGCACGTGTTCCAAAAGGTATTTTATTAGTAGGGCCTCCAGGTACAGGTAAAACGTTATTAGCTCGTGCAGTTGCAGGAGAAGCTGGAGTACCTTTCTACTCAATTTCAGGTTCTGATTTCGTTGAAATGTTCGTAGGGGTAGGGGCAAGTCGTGTACGCGATATGTTCCAAACTGCGAAGAAAACAGCGCCTTGTATTATCTTTATCGATGAGATTGATGCAGTAGGGCGTCAACGTGGAGCTGGTATGGGTGGAGGACACGATGAACGTGAACAAACATTAAATCAGTTACTTGTTGAGATGGACGGATTTGGTCCAAATTCAGGTATTATCGTAATGGCTGCAACTAACCGTCCAGACGTTTTAGATCCGGCTTTATTACGACCAGGACGTTTTGACCGTCAAATTACAATTGGTCGTCCAGATGTTAAAGGACGTGAAGCAATCTTAAAAGTGCATGCACGTAATAAACGTTTAGCACCTGAAGTACGTTTAGAAGATATTGCAAGACGTACACCAGGATTTAGTGGAGCGGATCTTGAAAACTTATTAAATGAATCTGCTTTATTAGCAGCTCGTGAAAATCGTAAAGAAATTCAAATGCGTGATGTCGATGAAGCAACGGATCGCGTTATGATGGGACCTGCTAAAAAATCAAAAGTATTCTCACCAAAAGAACGACGTGTTGTTGCTTATCATGAAGCAGGACATGCTGTTGTTGGATTAAAACTTGAAAATGCAGAGATTGTACATAAAGTTACAATTATTCCTCGTGGAGAAGCGGGAGGATATGCTTTAATGCTTCCTGAAGAGGAAACTTATTTACAAACTAAACAAGATTTATTAGACCGTATTACTGGATTATTAGCTGGACGTGTCTCAGAAGAGTTAACGTTCCACCAGGTAACAACGGGAGCTCATAATGACTTCCAAAAAGCAACTGCTATTGCACGTGCGATGGTTACTGAATACGGGATGAGTAAATTAGGGCCTATCCAATACGAACAACGTAGTGGAAATGTATTCTTAGGACGTGACTATAATAAAGATAAGAACTTCTCTGATCATTTAGCACGTCAAATTGATGAGGCAATTCATGAGATTATTAGTGAATGTTATGAACGTTGTCGCAAGGTTCTTGAGCAAAATCAAGATTTAGTAAAATTAATCGCTGAAACATTGTTAGAGTATGAAACATTAACGAAAGAACAAATTGATGAGTTAGTTGAAAAAGGTCACTTAGAAACAACAGCTTATACAATTAGTAGCTCTAATAAAGATGATAAAAAACAAGCTAATTTCAAATTAGTGCGTGAAAATAATAATTATCAATTAAAATCAACATTAACTCATTCAAAGGATGAATTACCTCCAATTGAAGAGTTATAATAAAAAAATCGTTTCTCATTAGAGAAACGGTTTTTTTATGAGATGATGTAAATAAATTTTTCCTATTAGCTCAATATAAAATTAATACTGACAATAATGAGTAGAAAAATAAGTGTATTTTTGTTATCATAGACAACATAAAAATGATTTCCTAAGAAATAAAAGAGACAACAAGGAGGCACATTAAATGAAAGATTATTTAGTTAAAGCATTAGCATTTGATGATCAAATTCGTGCATTTGCTGTAAGTTCAACAAATTTAGTTGAAGAAGGACGTCGTCGTCACGGTTGCTGGCCAACTGCTTCGGCTGCTCTTGGTAGAACTTTAACGGTTGCTGCTATGATGGGAAGCCAGTTAAAAGGTGAAGAAACAATTACTATTCGTATTAATGGAAATGGACCAATCGGTTCAATTATTGTAGATGCAGACTCAAAAGGTATTGTACGTGGATATGTTACGAATCCAGAAGTACACTTCCAATATAATTCAGGAAAATTAAATGTAGGGATGGCTGTTGGAACTGATGGGCAGTTATCAGTGACAAAGGATTTAGGATTAAAAGATTATTTCACAGGACAAGTTCCGTTACAATCAGGTGAAATTGGTGATGACTTTACGTATTATTTTGCAGTATCTGAACAAGTTCCATCCGCTGTTGGCGTAGGGGTTTTAGTTGAACCAGATAACTCAGTTAAAGCAGCTGGAGGATTTATTATTCAAGTAATGCCAGGAGCTACAGAAGAAACATTAGTGAAGTTAGAAACTGCTTTATCTAATATTAAACCTGTTTCTCAAATGATTGATGGAGGTCTTACTCCTGAACAAATTTTAGAAACGATTTTTGGTTCGGAAAATGTTCGTATTTTAGATCGTCATGATGTTCATTTTGAATGTAAATGTTCAAAAGATAAATTTGAAAATGGAATTATTAGTTTAGGAGAAAATGAAATCCAAGCGATGATTGATGAAGATCACGGTGCGGAGGCAGTTTGTCATTTCTGTATGGAACGTTATCAATTTACTGCTGAAGAATTAGAAGCTTTAAAAGAACGAGTAAAGTAATTAAAGGATGAATTAATATGAATCGCTATGAAGATAATATTGAAGTAGTTGAAGGTGAAGTTATTAGTGATGGAAGTACATCTTCACAAAAGGATTATTGGCGTGAGGAACTTAAAGAAGAGCTTCGCCAAGAATTAAGAAACGATTATCGACATGAACTAAGAAAGGGAATGATGTCGGTTCTAGGAAAAAGCTATAATTTAGGAATGATGCTTGCAGTTGTTATCTCTTACACAGCACATCACTCTATTTTATGGGCGATTATTCATGGATTACTTGGTTGGTTTTACGTTATTTATAAAATTATTTTTGGATAAAATTAAAATCCATTATTTCATTTTGAAATAATGGATTTTTTTATTACATCGGATAGAATTCATCAATAACTTTAATGATATTAGGGCGGAGATCAATATTACCTTGTTCAAGCTGATATCTTAGGCTTGAAAAATCAGAAGAGTTTGAAGGAGCTTGGGTATCTGCTTGAAGTCCGATGTAAAATAATAATAAACCACAAATGATAAGAATAGTATTTAATACTTTCATCAGTGTCACTCCTTATCGCTTTTGTCGAGATTGAGCTCAATATTACTATACGTGTGGACTAAGGAAGGCGTGAGCGGAAATATTGGACATTTATACAAAATTATGTCATCATATTAATAAAGTTATTTTATATCTGAGGACAGCAAAGAAAGGGCGTGGATGATATGAAGAAATTATTATTGATGTCATTAGATGCGATGATTGGTAAAGATATTGAAATTTTAAAACAGTTACCAACGTTTGGACCAATTTTAAAAAAAGCATCAATTGTAAAATCAGTTGAGACAGTATATCCATCAATGACTTATACAGCTCATGCATCGATTGTTTCAGGAACTTATCCTAATAAACATGGAATTATCACAAATGAGGTATTTACACCATTAGTTAATAATGCACCTTGGTATGAGTTACGTTCACAAAATAAAGCTCAAATTCTACCTGAACTAGCTCAAGAAAATGGTTATTCAGCATTTATTAATAGTTGGCCAACATTAGTAGGAGCAAATGTTGATTATGTTGTTCAACGTGCTGGAATTCATTATCCTAAAGAAGAACAAGAATCTGAAATTCGTAAAAATTCAAATGATGTTTTAACACAGGAAATGTGGGACTATTGTGCGGAAGCATGGACGTTACCAAATTATTATTCAACAGATAAATTTTCTGCAAAAGCAACAGAATATGTTATTAATAAATATCAACCAGATGTAATGTTAATGCATATGACATTACCAGATCATTATCGTCATTCACACGGGGTATTATCTGAAAAATTAGTAGATGCGTATAAATATTTAGATGATATGTTAGCAATCGTTGTAAATGCTTTAAAAGCAAATGATTTATATGAAAAAACAACGTTTGTTTTCTGTTCAGATCATGGACAAGTTGATGTGGATATGAATATTAATGCGAATAAATTATTAATTGAAAATGGATTATTAACAGTAGATGAGAATGGAAAAATGACAGATTGGGAAGCTTATATCCAATCTAGTGCTGTATCTGCTCAAGTTTATTTAAAAAATCCTAAAGATGAAGAAATGGTTCAAAAGGTTTATCAGTTATTAAACGAAAATCGTGATTTATTACATATTGAGCATATTTTTACGCGTGAGGAAGTTAATAAAACGTATCGTTTAAATGGAGAGTTTACATTTGTATTAGAAGCTAAAGAAGGAGCCGCATTTGGATGGAATCTATTAGCTGATTATCAAAATCCAATTATGAATGATGATTATCGTGTAAGTCGTGGTACACATGGACATATCCCAAGTAAAGGGGAGCAACCATGTTTAATTTTAAGTGGTCCAGGGGTACTTGAAGGAAAAGAAATCTCAGTTGCTAAAGTTGTGGATATTGCTCCAACATGTGCAGCTATTTTAGGATTTGAAATGCCTGAAGCAGATGGACGTGTACTTCGTGAATTATTAGTAGATTAATAAAAAAGGTCAAAGCTTGTGCTTTGACCTTTTTTATTTTTTGATTTGCAATTCGACGATATTGTAGGGGTGTCATCCCTGTTATTTTTTTGAATGTCATATTGAAATAGTTTTGATTATTAAATCCAACTGTTAATGCAACTTCAAGGGTTGATAATCTTCCTTCCTCGAGTAGTGGTTTACTATTTTCAATTCTAATTTCATTAACAACTTGTGAGAAAGTTTTCCCCAATTCCTTTTTTAAAACAGAACAAAAATAGCATTTATTAAGATGAAAGTAGCTAGCAACGTCTTCTAAAACTAAGTTTCGATCGTAATTATTTGAGATATATGCTAAAACTTGTGGGCCATAAAGACCGGAATTTGGAGCTTTATTTTTGTTTGTATCGTTCATTTTTTTCCCTCCATATAAAAAAATAAAAAAAGATAATAATAATTATTATCAATAAAAAGGCTAAAACCTAAATATAGTTATAAAAATCTAAACATAGTTAAGAATGTTACTTGGTTAACTGTTATAATAAAAACAAATGATAATAATTATCAATTAAGTTGGATTAATTATAACATAGAATTTATTGAGAGTAAATATGTTGACAACGGGGAAGAGGTATGAATTTGAAGAAGCGATATTTATTAATTCTATTGTTAATACTGTCTATTGTTTCAGTATTTGTTGGAGCAAGTAATGTTACGTTAGATTCAGTTATCAATGGAGACATTGATCAATTATTTATTTTATTTGTGAGTCGTATTCCGAGATTGCTAAGTATATTAGTTGCGGGGGTTGGAATGAGTATTTGTGGTTTAATTATGCAGCAATTAACACGAAATAAATTTGTTTCTCCAACGACTGCTGCCACAATCGATTTTGCTAAATTAGGAATGCTTATCGCTATGTTATTCTTTGCTGGAGCATCTCCGCTACATAAAATGTTTTTTTCTTTTATTTGTTCTTTAGCAGGAACATTCTTATTCATGGGAATATTAAAGCAAATTAAATTTCAAAATAGTTTATTTATCCCTTTAATCGGGATGATGCTTGGGAATGTTGTTAACTCCATTACAACGTTTATTGCCTATCAGTTTGATTTAGTCCAAAATATTTCATCTTGGGCTCAAGGAAATTTTACAAATGTGATGAAAGGAAATTTCGAGCTTATTTATTTAAGTATTCCACTTATTATCGTTGCATTTTTATATGCTAATAAATTTACAATCGCAGGAATGGGAGAAGATTTTTCAACAAATTTAGGTCTTAATCATAAGTGGATTGTGAATATTGGATTAACGATTGTTGCTTTAATTACATCAGTTATCGTCATTACTATTGGAGCTATCCCATTTATCGGCCTCATTGTTCCTAACATTGTGTCATTATACTTAGGCGATAATCTAAAAAATAGTTTAGGTCATACTGCTATTTTAGGAGCATTGTTCTTACTAATCTGTGATTTGATTGGTAGATTAGTTATTTATCCATACGAAGTTACGATTGGATTAACGGTAGGTGTCATTGGAAGCATTATCTTCTTATTTTTAATTATGAGGAGGAAATCAAATGCAACGTCGTAAGTTTTTTAGTATCCTACTCATTTTAGCGATTGGCTTTAGCGTATTATATTTAGCATACGGATTAAATCCGAATTCTTATCAATATGCTTTGTCAAGACGAATTCCAAAGTTAATTGCGATTATGTTAACAGGTGGGGGAATTGCAGTATCCTCAGTTATCTTTCAAACAGTTACTAATAATCGGATTTTAACGCCGAGTGTTCTTGGGTTGGATTCCTTATATACAATGTTACAAACTGTCATTGTCTTTATTTTTGGATCAGCAAATGTTGCTTTAATTGGTTCGAATGTTAACTTTATTTTAGCTGGAATTTTAATGGTTCTGTTTTCGTTAGTATTATTTCGTATTATGTTCAAGCAGGAAAATCAGAATTTATTCTTCTTACTAATGCTCGGAATGATTTTTGGAACCTTATTTAGTAGTTTATCTTCATTTATGCAAATGGTGATGGATCCAAATGAATTTTTAATCGTTCAAGATAAAATGTTTGCAAGTTTTAATAATGTTAAATCATCTTTATTAATGATTTCATTTTTAACAATAGTTGTTACATTTTTATGGGCATTTAAAGATATGAAGCGATTAGATGTTTTATCTTTAGGGCGTGAACATGCGATTAATTTAGGTATTGATTACGATAAGATTGTTCGAAAATTATTGGTTGTTGTTTCAATTTTAGTTGCTGTTTCAACAGCACTTGTAGGACCTATTACGTTTTTAGGATTACTGGTAACCAATCTCTCTTATCAATTATTTAAAGATTATCGTCATAGTGTTTTAATTCCAGGTGCAATATTAATTAGTATTGTATCGTTAATTGGAGGTCAGTTCTTAGTTGAGAGAGTGTTCCAATTTAGTACAACAATTGGGGTTATTATTAACTTTGTCGGTGGGATTTACTTTATTTATGTTCTGTTAAAGGAGGAGCGCGTATGATTGAGGTGAAAAATATTTCAAAGAAATATGGTTCAAAAGCTGTCGTAAATGATGTCTCTTTTCAAATTAAGAGGGGAAAGATTACCTCATTTATCGGACCAAATGGTGCTGGGAAAAGTACCGTATTAGGAATGATGAGTCGTTTGTTGAAAAGAGATTCTGGTGAAGTCTTTATTGATGGAAAAGAGTTATCACAGTGGAAAACAAATGAATTAGCTAAAGTCCTGGCGATACTTAAGCAAAGTAATCATTTAAGCGTCCGACTTACAATTCGAGATTTAGTCGCGTTCGGTCGCTTCCCACACAGTCAAGGTAATTTAACGGAAGTCGATCAAGCTAAGATTGACGAGGCGCTTCATTATATGCAACTTGAGGATATTCAGGATAAGTTTTTAGAGGAGTTAAGTGGGGGCCAAAGGCAACGCGCTTTTATCGGAATGGTGTTGGCACAAGATACTGACTATATTTTACTTGATGAACCTTTAAATAATCTTGATATGAAGCATAGTGTGCAAATTATGAAGATGTTACGTCGTATTACAGATGAGCTTGGTAAAACAGTTATTATTGTGATTCATGATATTAATTTTGCATCATGTTATTCAGATGAAATTATTGCTTTGCAAAACGGTGAAATTTCGGTTTGCGGAACAGTAGATGAAATTATGCAGGCATCAACATTAAGCGAGTTATATGATATGGATTTTGAAGTTCAAGAGATTAATGACAAAAAAATCTGTGTGTATTACTAGGCTAGGATTAAATATATAAGAAAAGGTGGAAAAGAAAAATGAAGAAAAATTTATTAGTAATGATGGCCGTTTTGGCAATGGGAATGGTAGGATGCTCACAGGCACCTGCAATGGAAGCACCGGCAGAAGATACAGCTGTATCTGAAGAAGTAAAATCAACTGAAAATAAAGAAGTAGCAACAACTTTAATAATTGAACATGACTTAGGGAAAACAGAAGTTGAAATTAACCCAGAAAATGTTGTTGTTTTCGATTACGGAATTTTAGATTCATTAGATTACATGGGGGTTGAAATTACAGGAGTTCCACAATCAAGTTCAATGCCAGAACATTTATCAAAATTTGATGGTTCTGAATATGCTAATGCAGGTTCTTTAAAAGAAGTAGATTTAGAAGCTGTTTATGAAATGCAACCAGATTTAATTATTATTTCTGGACGTCAATCTGATTACTATGAAGAATTATCAAAAATTGCGCCAACTATTTTCATGGGAATTGATAATGAGAATTATTTAGAATCATTCAAAGAAAATATGATAGTTTTAGGTCAAATCTTTGAAAAAGAAGAGTTTGTTACAGAAGAATTAGCTAAAATTGAGGAATCAGTTGCGACTTTAAATGAAGCTGTAACGGCAACAGGAGCTAATGCTTTAATTACGTTAGTTAATGATGGTTCTGTAAGTGCTTATGGTCAAGTTTCTCGTTTTGGAATCATCCACAATACATTTGGATTTATTCCAGCTGATGAAAATATTGAAGTATCAACACATGGACAAAATGTTTCATTTGAATATGTTTTAGAAGTTAACCCAGATTATCTATTTGTTGTTGATCGTGGGGCTGCGACTGGAGGAGAATCAACGGCTGCGGCTTTATTAGATAATGAATTAATTCATGCAACAAATGCAAGTGTAAATGATCACATTGTTTATTTAAATGCTGGGATTTGGTATACAGCGAGTGGTGGATTTACTTCAACAAATATGATGATTGATGAAATTAGTGCTGCGTTAAAATAATAATTTGCAAATAAGGTGAGTATTTCACCTTATTTTTTTATTAAATTTAATTACAAAAATAAAAAAATCACAAACTTTTCAAAAAAATTCACAAAAATATGTAAAATTATAGTATAATATACGTGTTAGGAAACATGGTCATTTAATGACAGGATAGTGTCAGTTTTGATGAAAATTGTCATGAGTTTTCATCGAATTTATCACCTATAGAAATTTGGAAGTCATTCAAGTATTTTTTAAGAATACTTATTCCCTATAGATTAGTTTTGTACTCCTCAAATATAAATAAAACTAAATTTGGAATCTATGATTTGCGGCGTAGATTCTAAAAAGACTTCAAATTCTATCACTATCTCCACCAAGTGTTTTCTGATTATCTTCCTCGAGGTAAACTTCGAGGATTTTTTATTTGTCGTGAATTTTGAAGACTACCATTCAAAGTCTTTTACTAATATAGAGTGTGATGAAGAATTTTAGTGGTTTTACTAGATTAAGCGATGAAGGGTGTCGGTTTCTAAATGATAGTAGTAAGGGAAAAGTGTGGTAATAAATATCATGATTTGATATAATTACATTAATAATTTTTTATACGTCTTATTAAATAATGGAGTGAATAATGTGAAAAGATTACGTAATATTTTAGTTACAATTATTCCGTTGATTGTTTTATTTTTAATTGCGGATTATGTATTATTAGTACCTTTAAATATTAGATTTGAAGAAGGATTTGGATTATTCTACGGGTTATTAATTATTGCAATTATTGCTTATTTTTATGAAGATGTACGTTATATTTTTCAAGATATAGCTAAAGGACATCCCATTAGTTTTCCAGGTTCAAAAATTAAGTTTGTTTTACTGACGATGATTATCATTTATTTTGGATATCAGTTATCATCATTACCTATTTTTTGGAGCAAACAATATCACGATTTAATTGGTAATGTGGAGACAAAAGAATTTGTTGAAGAGATTCCATCAGTTGATTTATCTAAGATTCCAACAGTTGATGAAGATTATGCTCGCCGTTTAGGTGAGAAAAAGCTTGGAGAAGATGTTGGTTTGGGGTCTCAGGTTTATGTTGGGGATTATACGTTAATTAGTATGAATGACGAGTTATTCTGGGTAGCACCTCTTGAACATATTGATATTATTAAGTGGTTTGCTAATCATGAGGGGACCCCTGGATATATAATGGTTTCAGCGACTGATGCTCAGGATGTACGTTTAGTTCAAGAAGATGCAGAAGGAAACCCAATTCACTTAAAGTATTTACCTTCGGCATTCTTTAATGATGATATTAAACGTAAGGTATATTTTGAAGGAAATATGTTTGAAGGATTGACTGATTTCTCATTTGAATTAGATGATTCAGGACGCCCTTATTGGGTTGTGACAACTTATACTAAGAAAGTCGGAATTAATGGTGGATCTGATGCGACTGGAGTAGTAGTGGTTGATGCGCAAACTGGAGAGACTCATAAATATTCAACTGAAGAGGCACCAACATGGATTGACCGTATCCAACCACAATCATTTGTGATTAATCAAATTAATGACTGGGGTTGGTATACAAACGGATTCTTCAATACATTATTTGCTAAAAAAGGGATTATTCAAGCAACTCAGGGAAGTAATTATATGTATGTCGATGGAGAGTGGTATTTCTATACTGGTATGACTTCAGCTAGCTCTGATGAATCAACGGTTGGATTTATGTTATCGAATACGAGAACGAAGGAAACAAAGTTCTATAAAATTGCAGGTGCAACTGAGATTGCAGCGATGCGTTCAGCAGAAGGAAAAGTTCAACAAATGTCATATTCTGCGAGTTTCCCATTGTTATTAAATATTGAAAATGAACCAACGTATTTTATGACGTTAAAGGATAACCAAGGTTTAGTTAAGCAATATGCATTTGTTAATGTAAAAGATTATTCGATGGTTGGTACAGGTGAAACATTAAGTGAGGCTCGTGCTAATTATACGAAGTTGATGTTTGGAAAAGGTGATTTTTCAAATCTTGCATCAGGAGAACGTAAGTCAATTAAGGGGACTGTTGAGCGTTTTGGAATGAGTCAAAGTGATGGAAATACTTATTATACGATTATTTTAAAAGATCAAACTAATTTATTATTGATGGGAGCAAGCACTATCTCACCGGAGTTAGCTATTACCCGCGAAGGTGACGTAGTTGAGATTGAGTATATTGACGCAAATAATCAGACAAAAACAATTGTTTCATTTGATAATTTAAATTACGTTCAGTAATCATAAAAGGAGAGGCGCTACTAACGTGCTTCTCCTTTGCGTTAGAGGTGTAGAAGTGATGAAGAAGATAATACCAATTTTATTGATTTTGATTGGTGTAGTTTGTTTAGGTATAGGAATTTATCCATTAATTGAGATGAATAAAGGAGTTAAAGAATCGGTGGAACAATGGGAGGAATTAAAAAATACTCCTAAGGAAGAAACATCGAATGAGAATGTCGATCAAAGTATTGTTGGGATGATGCAGATTGCTTCATTTGACAAGTTATTGCCAATCCGTGTTGGAACATCTGATGCGATTTTGACAAAAGGGGTAGGAATAGATGACGACACATCTATGATTGGTGATGTGGGTAATTCAGTACTTTACGGCCACCGAGAAGAAATTTTTTGGAATTTAAAACATGTTGAGGTTGGAGAGTTAATTACAATTGAGACATTAGATAATACCTTGACTTATGAGATACAAGATATTCAGATTGTTGATCCAGATGATGATTGGATTTACGAGTCATCAGATAGATCAATGATTACATTAGTGACTTGTTATCCGTTTGTTTATATGGGGCCAACACCTGAAAGATATGTTGTGAAAGCTAGTTTAATAGAGTAAAAA
>NZ_AEXQ01000066.1:0-34564 GCF_000191865.1 Turicibacter sp. HGF1 | reverse complement strand
AAGATTTTAATGCACTACTTACAACCAATCCTTGCTGTTTTTTACCTGTTCGATTTAATAAGGTTGCATAATCAGTTAAAATTTGTTTAATTTCTTGTTTCGCATTTAAATTCGGATTAATTTCAAGTAATAAATGTTCTAATATTTTTGAGTTAAGGGTTTCCGATAACCCCGCTTCAGTCCACTCCATCGGACCTTCTTCTTTAGTTAATACTAACGTACTAAAAGCCATTGTCAGAACTTGTCCTGTGATTCCAATACGACTCGGATGCAGTAGTTGATACTCTATTAAAGATTTCATTATCGTAATAACATACTCTTCAATGAATTCGTCAAGTTCATCTGATATCTCTTCTTCATCATGTAAATCATCATGTTCTTCTGATTTCATACCAAGCATTGTATTTACAAATTCTTCACCTACAAATGTTGGTCCGACTTCACAGATAATTCCTGCTTTCTTGCAAAAATCAAGAATACTATCTTCTACAAATCCTTCGCTCACAATAATCTCATTTGGGCGATAATTTAACTCATTTAACATTAAATTAGCTAGATGTTCACTTAAATTTTCATATGATTTATAATAATCTACTTCAAGCTGAGGATTAAATACATATCCACTATCTATATCAGAAAGAACTGTAAGCATCGGAAATATAGCTCTATTTTGATCATCATCCCACGTTTCTTCAGGGAGCATTAATTGTAATATTTCCAAAGATTTATTCATCTTTTTGAGTTTTTTAATACGATGAAGTTTTAAATCATTTTGATATTTTGTTTCATAAGGGCGATGCTTCTTATCATTTAAAATATCTTCAGCTGGTACACATTGAATTTCACCATTTATCGAAATAATAAAATTATTTTCATCAACTATTACTTTATTAATTTGGATGGATTCAATTACCTCTACTAACTTATCTATAAGACGTGTTAAAATTTGGGCATCATTGTCATCTTCAAATAACCATGGACGAGAACCCGGATACCATCTTCTTAGAATTGGCCATTGTTTTTTTCCGCGGTAGCTTAATCCAAGAGATTTGATAAACTCATAGTCTTCCTTGATTAAATCTCCTCGATCTTCAAAGCTTAACATAAAACCTTGTTGACTAAATGTTGTTTTAAAAATTTGGGCTTCATTATAATTACATTCATCAGCCATAATTAAATCTAAATAATTGACTAAACCTTTTTCTCCTAAATAAACATTTAATCCATAATGTATCCCTTCTTGACCACATACTACACAATAATTACATTGACCTGTAATCTCATCTTCAATTATAATCATCGTATCCGGAGATAACACTTCCCACGGTTTTAATTTTTTAAATTTATTAATTTCTTCATATAAATCTAACCATATATTATTCATAGCCCACATCCTTAAAATTTAACCTATCTATATTATCGCAACACTTAGGTGAAATAAACATTAAAAGTTAGATTAGTATAATAATCCCACTTTTAATGTTTATTTTATCATAACAAAAACTTATTCATAAAAAAAAGAGCCGGTTGGCTCTTTTTTATTATTAAAATTTGCTTTCATAGTCATAGATTGTACGTAAAATAGCTTCCATATCATGTACCATTGGCATTCTTGGATTAGCTGGTGTACATTGGTCCTCGTAAGCATTCATTGCCATACGATGTACTGATTCTTCCCAAGCATCAGCATCAATTCCTTGAGATTTAATATTACAAGGAACTCCAACTTTTTTACATAACTCTTCGCAGGCATCTGCAAACATCTCTACCCCTTCAGCTGGAGTTTTTGGATTTAATCCAATTAATTGAGCTAACTCCATGTATTTAATATCTGCTTTATAATTTTCAATTTTTGGCCAGATATTTAATTTTGTTGGAATCGTTCCGTTATAGCGGATTACGTGTGGTAATAAGATTCCGTTTGTACGTCCATGAGGAACGTGCCATTCTCCACCGATTTTGTGGGCTAATGAGTGATTCATTCCAAGGAATGCGTTGGCAAATGCCATCCCTGCAATCGTTCCAGCATTATGCATTTTTTCTCGTGCTTCAGGATCATTTTTTCCATTCTTAACTGAACGTTCTAAATAATCGAACACTAATTTAACAGCTTGTTTTGCTAATCCATCTGTAAAATCAGACGCTAAAATTGAAACATATGCTTCAATCGCATGTGTTAAAACATCAATTCCCGTATCAGAAGCAATCGATGCTGGCATACTCATTGCGAATTCTGGATCAACAATGGCAACAGTTGGCGTTAATGAATAGTCCGTTAATGGATATTTTTTATTAGCCGCTTTGTCTGTAATAACCGCAAATGGAGTTACTTCAGATCCCGTTCCAGATGTCGTTGGGATACAAATTAAGCTTGCTTTTTTACCGAGCTCTGGGAATTTAAAGGCACGTTTTCTAATATCCATGAATTTTTGTTTAATATCATCAAAGTTTACTTCAGGATGTTCATACATTAGCCACATAACTTTTGCAGCATCCATTGAAGATCCTCCACCTAATGCGATAATCGTATCAGGTTGGAATTTTCTCATTAATTCAACACCTTCATTAACTGTGTCGATACTTGGATCTGGTTCTACATCAAAGAATAATTCTAAATCAACTTTATTACGACGTCTTCTAATCACATCTTCAATTTTTGCAACGTAACCAAGATTATACATTCCTCTATCCGTGATAATCATGGCTTTTTCCATTTCCTTCATATCTCTTAAATATTTAATTGAATTTTTTTCAAAATAAACTTTAGGAGGAAGCTTTACCCATTGCATATTATTGTTACGGCGCCCGATGCGTTTAATATTTAGCAAGTTAATTGCACTCACGTTGTTAGAGACCGAATTGTGCCCATAAGATCCGCACCCTAAAGTCAAAGAAGGAATGAACGCATTATATACTGAACCAATCCCACCAAATGTCGATGGTGCATTTTCAATCACACGAATAGCTTTACATTTTAATCCAAATTGAACTGTAATATCATGATCTTGCGTATGAATCGCAGCTGAATGTCCAAGCCCGTTAAATTCAACCATTGCTGCCGATTTTTCGATTCCATCTTCCGTAGACGTCGCTTTTAACACCGCTAAAACTGGGGATAACTTTTCGCGTGTTAAAGGCTCGTTAGGTCCTACTTCTTGGCACTCAGCACAAATAATTTGAGTATCTTCAGGCACAACAAATCCAGCTTGCTGTGCAATCCATGTCACAGGTTTACCAACTACAGCAGGATTTAAGTGAGCATCATTTACATGATCACTATAAGCCGTGCATCCAAACATATAATTTTCTAATTTTGCTTTCTCTTCTTCATTAGCAAAATAAACTTTAAAACGGCACATTTCATCTTTAAAATCTTGATAAATTTCTTCATCAACAATGGCTGCTTGCTCAGAAGCACAAATCATTCCATTATCAAATGACTTAGATAACACGATATCATTGACTGCACGTTTTAATACACAAGTTTTCTCAACATAGGCTGGCACATTTCCTGCCCCTACCCCAAGTGCTGGTTTTCCACATGAATAGGCGGCTTTAACCATCGCGTTACCACCTGTTGCTAAAATCGTTGCAATTCCTTTATGATTCATCAATGCAGATGTAGCGTACATTGAACGCATTCCTAACCATTGAATACAATCCTCAGGTGCTCCAGCAGCAATCGCCGCATCACGGATGACAGTCGCTGCTTGAACAGAACATTCATAAGCAGATGGATGGAATGAGAAAATAATTGGATTTCGTGTTTTTAATGCAATTAATGATTTAAAAATAACCGTAGACGTTGGATTTGTTGTTGGAATAATTCCACAAATCACTCCGACAGGTTCTGCAATTTCAGTAATTCCAGTTAGCGGATCTTCACTAATAATCCCCACTGTTTTTAAATGACGGAGGTTGCTCGTTACATACTCACAGGCAAATAAGTTTTTAACTGCCTTATCTTCAAAAACTCCACGCCCAGTTTCTTTAACAGCTGCTTCAGCTAACACACCATGTTGATCAAGCCCTGCAACTGAACATTTCGCTACAATATAATCCACAGTTTCTTGATTGAAAGATTCAAATTTTTCTAAAGCTACTAGTGCCTTTTGAACTAACTCATCGACATGAACATCAATTTCTTCATTAGTCCATTCCATCTTTTGTTCACTCATTATTCAAATTCCTCCCCATTTAAAATTTATATCTTATGCTACTACTATCCTTAGTATCAACAAGTCCTATATACTAAGCTCGATTCTTAAAATCTAAGAATCTATCTTACTGTCTATACAGATGTATTATAAAATTTCAAAAATTATTCCTGATTAATTCACTTTCTTATAGAAAAACGTTTTACTTTTTTTTTATATTTAAATATTTTTTGTCTAAGGTACTATTCCTATGCTCATAACAAATATAATGATATGATTTCCATAATAAGGATGAAAAGAGGGATTGAAATGAAAAAGGTATTAGCAATCGTATTACTGTTTGTTACAATACTAGCTGGCTGTTCATCAAATGAAGTTGATTTACTATTCTCAAGCTTTGATGAAAAGTTGGTAAACAAAGATTTTGAAGGGTTATATCTTTTACTGAGTAGTGAATCACAGGCTGCCATCACCCAAGAAGAGTTTGTCACAAGATATAATAATATCTATTCTGGAATTGAGGCTAGCAACTTAAAAACTGAGATGGGAGAAATCGATACTGAAAATGAAGTAATCCCCTTCTCACTAACAATGGATACCGTAGCTGGAAACTTCTCGTCATCTGACTATGAACTTCCATATATCAAAGAAAATGGGGAATTAAAAATTTTATGGTCTGAAGCCTTAATCTTTCCGATGATGGAAAGTGGTGATAAAGTTCGCGTCGTGACGAAAAGTTCAACGCGCGGGAGTATTTTAGATCGAAACGGTGAAGCGTTAGCATCTGATGGAACATTAAAAATCATCGGAATTCATCCTGCTGAGTTTGACGATAATAATCGAGAAAGTAAAATTTCAGAGCTTGCTACCCTACTCGATATTGACGAAGATACCATTATAAAAAAACTAGACGAAAACTCAAATCCTGATTACTTTGTTCCAATTGTTACGGTTCTTCCTGGAACTTCACTTATACAATTTTTAAGTAATCGAGAACATGAAGGAATTTTAATTCGAAATACCCAAGGTCGAATCTATAAAAATGAAGAGGCGTTTGGCCGATTATTAGGGTATATTGGTGAAATTACAGCTGAACAATTAGAAGCGGACGAAGAAGGCATTTATACAAGAAATTCTTTAATTGGAAAAGCAGGACTTGAACAAGTTTATGAAGAAACGTTACGTGGAATTGATGGAATGGAAGTTTATATTGAACGAGATGGAACAAATATCGAAACCATTGCTTTAACAGAAGCTCGAAATGGATCTGATATCAAACTTTCAATTGATCCAAATTTACAGGTAAAAATTTATGAAACAATGAATGGTGAGAAAGGTTCAGCCACAGCTGTTGATCCAACAACAGGAGAAATTTTAGCTTTAGTTAGCTCACCTTCTTACAACTCAAATCGTTATACGACTTACATGACAAACAGTGAGAAACAACGTCGAGAAGCCATTAATTATGCAGATGAAGCCAATCGCTTCACTACCCTCTACTCACCTGGATCTACATTTAAATTAATTACTGCGGCAACTGGGCTTGAAAATGGAACTCTTGATCCTCAGGAAATCAAAACAATTGAAGGCTCAGAGTGGCAAAAAGAAAGTTCTTGGGGAAATTACAAAATTCACCGTATCAACGGGCAAACGCAAGTAAGTTTAAAAGAAGCTGTTAAATATTCAGACAATATCTACTTCGCCATGAATGCACTAGCTATTGGAAGTGATGCCTTCATTAAAGGAGCAGAAAAGTTTACAATCGGAACAGAATTAAATATTGGTTATCCCCTTAACACAAGTCAAGTCTCTAATAGTGGAGCACTAAGTAGCGATATCTTGCTTGCCGATAGTGGTTATGGACAAGGACAAGTGATGGTTACAACTTTAAACATGGCACTCGCTTACAGTATGCTATCAAATAACGGAAATATCATGAATCCAAACTTGGTATTAAATGACTCAACAACTCCTACAATCTTAAAAGAATCTATTGTTTCAACTGATCATTTAACGATTCTACAAGACGTCTTTTCTGCAGCTGTTGAAGATAGTGATGGAACCGGTCATCTAGCTAAAATCGATGGTGTAAAACTTGCTGGAAAAACAGGTACAGCTGAAATCAAACAATCTCAAGGTGAAACTGGAAGTGAAAATGGATGGTTCGTTGCAACTGACTTAGATAACTCAAAAATATCAATAGCCGTTGTCGTTGAAGATGTTCAAAACGGTCTTGGGACACTAGGCGTTGTTTCAATGGTCGGAGATATTTTAAAAGCATACTTAAAATAAAGACAAAAAAGCTTAGAAAACCTCACATAGGTAATCTAAGCTTTTTATTATTTTCACTCCACTCACTTACTTAACACGGTATGAACCTGTTGCAACAACCTCTATTTTTTCAATATATGGCTCTTTACGGCATTCGAGGATTTTGATTATTAGATTATCCGTAACTATTGGCTCAAAAATTGCAATTTTTGAAAAACCAATGATTGTCCCCTCATATATTTTATTTTTATCGGAATAAATAAAAAAACGCTCAACTCGCTGAGATTTTGTTGTATCTTCTGAAATCCGTATACGGTCAACAGACTGCTTTTCAAAGGTCATTTTTATGTTAAAGCCATCAGTAGAACGTTCAATCTTCACATTATCTATTACTAAGTCATCTTCTTTTTTTATCCACTGTCCCATTTCACGCAAACGTTCAATATCCCTCTCATCAAGCAAACCATTTTTATCAGGAGGAATGTTCAATAGCATAAGCGAGTTATTCCCGGCAGAATTATAATAGATTTTCATCAGATGATGAAGCGACTTAGGACTTTGCGTTAAGTGATAAAACCATCCTTCACGAATTGAAACATCTACCTCAGCAGGATACCACATAAATTCATCAAAATGACTTAAGAATTCACGTGATCCCATATCAGGCAACATAATATCTTGGCAACGCTGTTGAAATTTCTTCATATCATGGTCTGTCTGACAATTTGCTACAAAATTCTGTTGTTCATATTGAAATTTTGGAACGACATTCCATTCACTTTCACGAGTTTTTCCACTTTCATTCCCTATCCAACGAACATCAGGAGCACAACCGGACATCACAATATCAGGTTGTAATTCAATTGCTGTAGTCCAAATACGTTCAAAATCATATTTTTGAACTGGCTTACCATCTTCTTTGGCACCACATGCACCATCTAACCAAAGCATAAATATTTCACCGTAATTAGTTAATAGTTCTGTTAACTGTTTGATATAAAAATCATTATACTCAGGAGTTCCATAACAATCTGCATTTCTATCCCACGGAGAAAGATAAACCCCGAATTTAAGTCCATATTTTTTACAGCTATTCGCAACCTCCTGTACCACATCTCCCTCACCGTTTTTATAAGGACTATTTTTAATTGAGTGCTCTGTTGTTTGGGTTGGCCACAAACAAAATCCATCATGGTGCTTGCAAGTTAAGATAATCCCTTTCATTCCCGCATCAGCAATCGCACGACACCACTGATCCGTATCTTGATTTTTAGGATTAAATAAACTTTCTTCCTCCCTGCCATTTCCCCATTCTTTATCCGTAAACGTGTTGATACCGTAATGAATGAAGGCATAGTATTTCATTTCCTGAATGATGAGCTGACGATGATTGGGAACTATACTAGTATACATGTCCAATCTGTGATCCAAAGTAATCTCCCCTTATAAAATATTAGAATCATCTTAATAGTACTGCCATATAACGTATTGTTGAAAGTGTAAAAATTCAAGAATAACTCGTTATTTTACTGTATTTAAAACTAAAAAATGTACGCTATGGAATAGACTTTTTACATTGTCTATCCTATAGCGTACATACTAATTTCTTTTATAACAGTCTTTTAATATCTTCTACAATCAAATCTTCTCTTAGGCGGTATCGTTCATATAATAGGTTAATATCCTCACGATCCGTAAATTCTTTTGTTGCACCGTAATTTAAAACTTTGATCTCTTTATCCGCGTAGAATCTTGAGATTTTTTCACCAAATCCACCATCAAGAACACCGTCTTCTAGTGTCACGATTATCTGATGATTAGCTAATAATTGTGTCAGTAAAGCTTCGTCAATTCCACTAGCAAAACGAGGATTGATTAACGTTGCCTCGATACCTGTTATAGATTTTAACTTTTCTTGAACGTTTTGACCTAATGTATAAAATGAGCCTAATGCTAAAATAGCAACCTTGCTTCCATCATTCATTTTTTGATAACAATTTAGTTGACTGAAGTTAGGTGCAACCTCTTCTTTTGTCGAAATAACAGGACCTCCAGGTACTCGCACCACAACCGGATGCTCATTTTGTTCAAGTCCCCATTCTACCATGGCTAGATATTCTTCCTTAGTCGTAGGAGCTAGATAAACGATATTTGGAATATTTGAGACAAGCGCAATATCAAATACACCTAAATGAGTAACATCAGCCGAAGAAATTCCGCTACCAAATACTAAAATCAGCGCAGGATTATTATTGATGGCTAAATCTTGAGACAATTGGTCATATGTTCGTTGAATGAATGAGCTGTAAAGACCAAGAACAGGTTTTGCACCTTGAGAGGCTAATCCTGATGCTAGCGCAACGGCATGTTCTTCTGCAATTCCAACATCCATAAATTGTTCAGGGAATTCATATCTAAACTTATTTAATCCTACAACCCCTGGTGTTCCAGCTGTAATCGCAATGACTTTTTCATCTGTTTTAGCTTTCTCACATAAGAAATTATCTATAATTTGACCATAGTTTTCACCATTGAAACTGTAAAGTTGTTTCCCCGTCTCTAAATTAAACGGTCCTACATAATGGAAACCTTCTTTATTTGATTCTGATGGTTTATATCCTTTTCCTTTGACCGTATACATATGAATGACAACAGGTTTCTCGGTATCTTTTACTTCTGAGAATACATTAATTAAAGCATCAATATCATGACCATTTGGAACAAAGCGATAATCAAATCCAAGTGATTTAAAGAAGTTATTTTCACAGGTTCCATTCGATTGACGAAGTTCAGCTAAGTTTTTATATAAACCACCATGGTTGACAGCAATCGACATATCATTATCATTTACTAAGATAATCATATTTTTACCTGAGGCAGCAGCATTATTTAAACCTTCATAGGCTTCACCACCACTTAACGAACCATCTCCAATAACTGCAATAATATTTTCTTTTTCACCTTTAACATCGCGCGCTTTGGCAAGACCGCACGCCAAACTAATAGAAGTCGAGGTATGACCTACTGTAAAGAAATCATGTTCACTTTCTTTAGGTGAGCTATATCCTGTAATTGATGCAAATTGCTCAGGATCAATAAATCCATGTTTTCTTCCTGTTAAAATTTTATGTGGGTAACATTGATGTGAGACATCATATACAATTTTATCCACAGGTGAATTAAAAACATAATGCATTGCAATCGTTGCCTCTACCATTCCTAGATTCGGACCAAAATGCCCGCCTGTTTGACTCACCTTTTCTATAATAACTTGTCTAATTTCATCCGCTAATAATGGTAAGTCTTCCTGATTAAGCGCCTTTAAATCTTTCGGGGAATTTATACGATTTAAAATATTTAACTCCATTTAATTTCCTCCTTTATGTTTTCCTCAATCTCGAAGGATTTAGTTAATAAAAAATGATTTACATCCCTGTCTTATCCTATTTTACTTTGAACCCTCTACAAAGAAAGTATCACCTATTCTTAACTTTAATATCCATCTGAAAGAGAGTATAACACCTGAAGTAAACTCTAACGCAATAGTGAAAATTAAATTTTTCAAAATAAGAAAAAGCTCCCTATAATAAGGAGCTTTTCGTTAATCTATTGTTTCTTTAACAGGCTTCTCTTCACTAACATAAGAATCTACCACATTTTCAAATTTCTTTATTTCTTCAATCATTAAGGTAGATGACGTTTGGTATTCTTTTTTCCCTGATAGACATCTCCTTCTTCTTTATACGCTATTTAAACCCTTTTATCAACTATCAACTTTGCATATCCTTTAAATAACTAAATTTGCTCTTCTAATAGTAGAACTTCAATCTCTTTATCAGGCCAATACCCCCACGATTCAACAATTTTACCATTAACAACTTTAAAGTTTTCCAATACTTCAAAGCTGATTGTTTTATGTGTTGCACTAATTCCCATATACTCGCCAATATGTTTAGCCTCGTACCGAACTCTCGTTGCCACCTGTTCATTTTCTGCAAAAACGTCTAGTATTTCTATCTTAAGATTATCAAATATGTTAGCAATAATTTTTAAAATATTAACTGCATCATGATTACTTCTAGCTGACGCTGGACTATGATCAATATAATCTTCACTTAAAATTTTTAAGACATACTCATAATTCTTCTTCACATACCCTTCAATAAAAAAAGCGATGACTATTTCTTTTTCACTCATTTACAACTTCAACTCCTCTCCTTCTTTATAAATTTATGTACTTAAAATTGATTCTTTACTTCTTAATTTATTATTTATTCCTTATAAAAAAAGCTTGGAAAAACTTTAAAATAAAGGTTCTCCAAGCTTTCTAATATTATTCCCACTCAATTGTTGCAGGCGGTTTAGATGTAATGTCATACACTACGCGGTTAACGTGTGCGACTTCGTTTACGATACGAACAGAGATTTTTTGTAAAACATCAAATGGGATACGTGCCCAATCTGAAGTCATACCATCAATTGACGTTACGGCACGAACAACAACCGTATGGTCATATGTACGCTCATCTCCCATTACCCCAACTGATTTAATGTTAGGTAACGCAGTGAAATATTGCCATACATCGCGTTCAAGTCCTGCTTTTTTGATTTCTTCACGTAAAATGAAATCTGACTCACGAACGATTTCTAATTTCTCTTCTGTCACTTCACCTAAAACACGAATTCCAAGACCAGGTCCAGGGAATGGTTGACGGAAGACAATTTCTTCTGGTAATCCAAGCTCAAGTCCTAATTGACGAACTTCATCTTTGAATAAAGTGTTCAGCGGTTCAATTAATTCGAACTCCATATCTTCAGGTAATCCCCCTACGTTATGGTGTGATTTAATTGTTTGAGCTGTATCAGTACCAGATTCAATAATATCTGTATAAAGAGTTCCTTGTGCTAAGAACTTCATGTCTTTTAATTTAGCAGATTCTTCATCAAAGCAATAAACAAACTCATTACCAATAATTTTACGTTTTTGCTCAGGATCAGAAACACCTTTTAATTTATTTAAGAAACGTTCTTGTGCATCAATTTTGATGAAGTTCATATTGAATTTTCCATCAAATGTTTCAACAACACTTTCCGCTTCTCCTTTACGAAGTAATCCATGATCAACGAACATACATGTTAATTGATCTCCGATAGCACGGTGAATTAATGCTGCAACAACAGATGAATCAACCCCACCACTTAAGGCACATAATACATTTTCAGATCCAACTTGAGCGCGGATTTTTTCTACTTGCTCATCAATGAAGTTTTTCATTGACCAGTTAGCCTCTGCACCACAAACATTAAAGATAAAGTTCTTTAAAATTTGTGAACCATACACTGAGTGTTGTACTTCAGGATGGAATTGAACTAAATAAATGTTACGTTCTTCATTTGAAGCTGCTGCAATTGGACATGAATCGCTGCTAGCATCAACAACAAATCCTTCTGGTAACTTTGTTACATGATAACCATGACTCATCCATACCACTTGTTCTTGTGGCATATCTTGATATAATTTATTCACATTTTTAATTGTGATTTCTGCTTTTCCATACTCACGTTGTTCAGCACGTTCTACTACTCCACCGTGCATATGAGTTGTTAATTGCATTCCGTAGCAAATCCCTAAAATCGGTAATCCTAAGTTAAAGATTTCAGGATCAACTGTAAATGCACCTTCTTGTGTGACACTATTAGGACTTCCACTGAAGATAATTCCTTTAACATTTGGCATTTGCTTGATTTCTGCTGCCGTTAACTTATGTGATTTTAATTCACTATATACTCCGAATTCACGAATACGGCGAGTAATTAACTGATTATATTGACTACCAAAGTCTAATACAATAACCTCATCATGTTGCATATGTCCTTCACCTCTTTTTACTAGTTTGTTTTTTGCTTCGATATTTTATAGGATGACCGCCTAAAAATTTCTTATTTAAGATTATATAGTAAAAAATGAACTTTTGTCACCCTCATTATGACAAAATGTTCATTTTTTCTACTATAAGTTACTTACTGCATGATGAAATGTAATAGGAAAATAACTGCTAATCCCCACATAACTGGATGAACTTCTTTAGAACGACGTGCTGCTACCATCATGATTGGATATAATAAGAACCCTGATGCAATCCCTTCAGCGATTGAATATCCAAGTACCATCATAATAATAGTTACGAATGCTGGAATTGATGTCTCGATGTTTTTCCACTCAATATCACCTAAAGAAGAAGCCATTAAAATACCTACAACAATTAAGGCTGGTGCTGTTACAGCTGAAGTAACAACTGATAATAAGCCTGAGCAGAATAACATAATTAAGAAACATAATGCAGTAAAGACTGAAGTTAATCCAGTACGTCCACCCGCTTCAACTCCTGTTAATGATTCAACGAAAGAAGTTGTTGAAGATGTTCCTAAAACGGCACCAACAACAGTAGCAGTTGAATCGGCAAGTAATGCTTTATCTCCATCTACTAAATGACCTTTTTCATCTACTAAACCTGCACGTGCTCCAACAGCCATTAAAGTTCCCGCCGTATCAAAGAAATCGACGAATAAGAATGAGAAAATAACTGGAATCATTTCTACTGTGAAAATACTTGGTAAGGCTTCAAATAATGCACCAAATGTTGGTTTTAAAGAAGGAACTGATGCAATAATTTGCGTTGGTAATTCAACCACACCTAAAATCATTCCGACAACAGCTGTCACAATCATACCAATAAAGATAGCTGCTGGTGTTTTACGAACTAATAAAATTAACGTTACAACTAATCCAATTACTGTAATTAATACATTTGGATCTGTGAAATCTCCGATTCCAACTAATGTTGCATCGTTATTAACGATGATTCCTGAATTTTGGAATCCTAAAAAAGCAATGAAAAATCCGATTCCTGTTCCAACAGCATGTTTTAACGATGTTGGAATACTATTAATAATTAATTCACGTAACCCAGTTGCTGATAAAATAATGAATAAAATTCCTGAGATAAAGATACCTGCTAAAGCTTGTTGCCAGCTATATCCCATCATTAAAACAACGGTATAAGAGAAGAATGCATTCATTCCCATCCCTGGAGCAAGTGCTACTGGGAAGTTAGCGAATAATCCCATAATTAATGTTCCAATAGATGCTGCTAAAATTGTTGCTGTAAAGACAGCGCCTGTATCCATTCCCGCAGCTCCAAGTGTATTTGGATTAACGAAAATAATGTACGCCATTGATAAGAATGTTGTAACTCCGGCAATAAATTCTTTTGAAACAGTTGTGCCACGTTCTTCTAATTTGAAGAATTTGTTCATGTCGGTACTCCTCCCAATTCTTCTCCTTCTCTCGGCTCGTAAATTAAAAAGGTAAGTATCACGGATCTATCTAATTTCCTACTCCAATGAACAAAGATAGAATGTCCTCCCCCGTAATACTTACCTAAAAAACAAAAGGGACTTCCAGCTAAAAATGCTGAAAGTCCCTACTTATGGTAAATCAGAAATCAAAAAAATAATTGGCCTATTTTCTTAATAACTGATAAAACCCGTAGTCTACTCATTTACGGTGAGTAGGTAGAGACTTTCGGACCATATTTCCGATGATATACGAGAGAAAAGATTCAATTTACTACTTAAATATAAGGTCTATACCTATAAAAGTCAATGATTTTCCACAGAAAATTTACACCTTTTTTGTATTTTATTGTAAAAATGTAAATAATGATTTTTATTTTCATAATTTAAGCTAGTAAAAAAGCGATTATATCTATAATCGCCTCATTCAACGTAAAGAAATATTCTCTTAATTTTGTTAATAACACACCAAATCAATTTTAAGACAATATAAATAAGATATCCCCAAAAAACCCCCAGTGTGTTTACCATTAAATCATCGACATTAAATCCTCGATAAGCATATCCAGTTACTAAGTCGTACGTTAATTGCAAAGATTCTATACATAAAGAGGTCATAAAACCAATTAGTGTTATATTTACTAAATTCCACTTATGCTTTTTAAATAGAATCGGAAAATAAAAACTCAATGGCATTAACAACAAAAAATTCCCGACCGTTGTAATATGAAATAGATTTCCCCATTTCATAAAATCGAATAATTCAAAATTATGCCGTCTTTCAAGTAAAATTCCACATTCAGACTCTCGCTTTAAAATCTCAATATAATTTGGATTAATTGGAATCGGAAAGAAAACTAACCGAATGACATTTAAAACATAAAAAACAAAACTCGTGACTAATAAACACTTCCATATCGAATTCGTACTATTAAATCGGCGATAAAAAAACAAAAAAATCACTGACAAAATAACAGTAACCCAAAAATTAAAGTGAATAACTGATGTTGCCTCTAAATGTTGAATTTGATTATACAACTCTCTTAAATCACTACAAGTTGTTAACATCATCGTTTTTTCCTCTATTTCGTTACTTTAATAACATCTGTTTTCATAACATAATCTTGAAATGCGCGTAACGGTTGTTTACGAATCGATTGATACGTTAATAAAATAGCATTAAAAATAACCACAAATCCTGAAGTCATAGAAGATAATAAAAATTTTAATAAGAAATCACGTTTAAAATAATCACTAACTGTCATTTCCTTTTGGTTTTGTTTTACTTCTTTAATTTTCATGATACGTTTTCCAACTGTTTGCCCGGGCATACGAACTGGAATATAAATAAAATAAATGAATACATAAATAAGTTGTAGCATAATCATCGCTATGACAACTTGTAATCCAAAAGTTTGTCCAGCATTATCGAATGAAATAAAAATAAACTGTGCATTTCCATAGAAGATTAACAATAATAAAATAAAATCAATAAAAAAAGCTACCCCTCTTCGTATTAACATCTCAAACATGCGCATCACTCCTCTAGCCATTTTAAATTTTGTCCTAATGTCCATTGTTTGATTCTTCTATCTCACAAAAATAATTATACATGACAATTGAAAACGCATAAATGAAATAATATTAATTTTTAAAACTTTCCTCATAATTAAAGATAAAAAATTCCAAAATATAGTATAATACGTTACATAGATTTCAAATTAAATTAGAAATGGGGAATATCGATGAATTTTGATCATTCATATTTTTATTCATTAGCAACAGATATTTTAATGACACCCAGTCCAAGTGGTTATACACAGGCTGTGATTGAAAAAATTGCAACTTATGCAAAAGAATTAGGTTTATCAGCTATTAAATCAAATAAAGGAAATCTAATTGTCACATTTGAAGGATTAGATTCTACAAAAGTTCTTGGACTTTCTGCTCACGTCGATACACTTGGATTGATGGTTCGCTCAATTAGTGCTGATGGAACATTACGCTTAACATCAATTGGTGGAAATCAAATGATGACGCTTCTTGGAGAATACTGCACTGTTCATACCCGTGATGGAAAAGCTTATACCGGAACAATCTTAAGCCTTGCCCCAGCTTCACATGTTTATGAAGATTGTGGTAAAAAAGGGCAAACAGTCGATGAGTTAATGGTTCGTCTTGATGAAGTTGTGCTTTCAAAACAAGATGTTATTGATTTAGGGATTCAAAATGGGGATTTCATCTCAATCGATCCTAAAACCACAATCACAGAAAGTGGGTTCATTAAATCCCGTCACATCGATGACAAAATTAGTGTTGCCATCATCTTTACTGTTTTCAAATCTTTACTAGAAGCAAACATCAAACCTAATCACACGATTCAATTCGTTGTTTCAACATACGAAGAAGTAGGTCATGGAGCAGCTTCATTACCAGCTAACATCACACGTATGATTGCTGTTGATATGGGCTGCATTGGTAAAGATTTATCATGTACAGAATATGACGTCTCAATCTGTGCAAAAGACTCATCAGGTCCTTACGATTATGAAATGACATCGGAGTTAATTGAACTTTCTAAAAAGCATGAATTAGGATATGCTGTTGATATTTATCCATTCTACGGATCAGATGCATCAGCTGCTCTTCGTGCAGGTCATGATATAAAGGCTGCATTAATCGGACCAGGAGTTCATGCTTCCCATGGTGTAGAACGTACTCATATCGATGGATGTGTTAATGTTATGAAATTATTATCTGCTTATCTTACTGAAATTAAATTTTAATTAAAAAGGTGACTCCTAAACTATTAGGGTCACCTTTTTTCTATCCTATTCTTCAACAACTAAACGAGCTGATTTATCTCCATTTAAGTAAGCTTCGTAACGATTTACAATGTCCATCATTTCTTCACGAGTTTTAACAGTTGTAATCATACGTTTAACATGAGTTGCCCCTTCTAATCCTTTGATATACCATGCCATATGTGAACGCATTTCAAGCAATGCTACTTTTTCACATTTTAAGTCAATTAAACGATCCATATGGTCAACCGCTAAACGTAATTTTTCATGAGCTGATGGTTCTTCAATTAATTCATCTGTTGCTAAATAATGAACGATTTTTTTCATTAACCATGGGTTTCCAAGTGCGGCACGTCCAATCATAATACCGTCTACACCACTCTCTTCAAGAACACGCTTCGCCATTTCTGGTGAATTAATATCTCCATTTCCGATAACAGGAATCGTCTTAATAGCATCCTTAACATCTTTAATAATTCCCCAGTCAGCTTTTCCTTCATACATTTGAGAACGTGTACGCCCATGAACAGCAATTGCACTTGCTCCAGCTTGCTCAATTTTTAGTGCATTTTCAATCGCATAAATATGTTCTTTATCCCATCCAGTACGCATTTTAACTGTAACTGGCTTTTTAACAACATCCACAACATTTGCCACAATATCATAAATCTTATCGGGTTCAAGTAATAAACGTGCTCCCGCTTCATTTTTAGTAACTTTAGGAACAGGACATCCCATATTAATATCAATAATATCGCAATCACAATTTGCATCTACGTATTTTGCCGCTTCAACAAATGTTTCCTTATCTGATCCGAAAATTTGCATTGATAATGGACGCTCAGCTGGATCAACATAAAGCATATCTAATGTTTTCTTATTTTGATAAACAACCGCTTTATCACTTACCATTTCAGCGTAAATTAATCCCGTTCCCATCTCTTTGATAATCGTACGGAAGGCTGCATTACAAACACCTGCCATTGGTGCTAAAACAACTGGATTATCAATCTCAATTTCTCTAATTTTAAAACTCATATCTTCACCACTTTCCTAAAAGTTTTATATATATAAAATTTCTTATAATCAATCTTCGACAAATCATCATTATACCTTATCCACAACTTTTGTGCAACCAAGATAAAACCGTGTTGCCATGATAAAAAAGTTATCTACTATGCGGTAGTAGATAACTCAATATCCTACATAAAATTAGCAAAAGCAGAAGCGGCAATTATCATAATTAATCCAGCTACTGTACTAGATAACCTACTCATTGTATATTCGATTTATCCAAAATAACTTCTACATTGAAACCAATACAATCAAAGAAAACTTCTATTATTTTTTAACTCATTTATTGGCGCTATCAAATAGTTTAGCTAGTCAATATATTTCCCAAGAAAATAAGATTCTCTTTACATCAAACTTGGGTTTATAGAATTTACTACAGTTAAATCAAATATTTTCTAAAATGGACTTATTATCTTTTACTATTTTACAAAGAAAAAAAGGCTTACGCCTTTTTTAACCTTTCCAAATAACAAAGATCATGTATGCAACATATAAGCAAACAAGGAATGCTCCCTCTTTTTTATTAATACTACGTTTTGATGCTGCAAATCCGTATGTAATAAATGAAGCAGCCATCATAATAAACATATCTAAGAAGACAGCACTGTTAATTGTAATCTCATGGATAAATGATGAAATACCTAATACAAAGAAGATATTAAAGATATTAGATCCAATAACATTTCCTAACGCAATATCACTTTCACCTTTACGTGCAGCTACAATTGAAGTAACTAACTCAGGTAATGAGGTTCCAACCGCAACGATTGTTAAACCAACTAAACTTTGACTCATTCCCCAAGCTAAAGCGATGTTTGAGGCACTATCTACAACTAAATCTCCACCAATTACAATTCCAACAATCCCAATAATTGATAAAAGAATACTTTTTGGCAATGGATAAGATTTAATTTCTTCCTCATCTTCTTGGTCTTTTCCTTCTTTACGTGCTGTTAAAGCTAATTCAATTAAATAATACATGAAAATTCCAAGTAATACTAATAACATAATTCCATCAGCACGTGTTAAAACGTTATCTGTATAATTATGATATTTTGAATCTAACCCTAGAACAATTAAAACAAATGCTCCGAGTAAAGCAAATGGAAACTCTTTTGCAATAATTGACTTCTTAACATTTAGAGGTGAAATAAAGGCTGCGACCCCAACTACCACTAATAAGTTAAAAATATTTGATCCAACAACGTTACCTACTGTAATATCATTAGCACCAGCAAATGCTCCTGTAATACTAACAGCTGCTTCTGGAGCACTTGTTCCAAATGCTACGATGGTTAACCCTATAATTAAACTAGGAATTTTTAAAGTTTTGGCAATAGATGATGCTCCATCAACAAATAAATCTGCTCCCTTGATTAAAAAGATGAATCCAATGACTAATAAAATATAACTCATAAAAAATTCGCACCCTTCTATTAAATTTTCGATTTATTAATTAAGCTAAAACCGTGTGTTCTAAGAAAATACTAACTCCAATCAGAATTAAAATGATTCCCCCAACGATTTCTGCATAATTCTTTAGATATTCTCCTACTTTGTTCCCTATAATAACACCGGCAAAACTAATAACAAATGTAATAACACCAATTAAAGTAATAGATGTCAAAATGTTAACATTTAAAAAGGCAAATGTAACTCCTACTGCTAAAGCATCAATACTTGTTGCAATAGCAAGAACGAGTAAAGAACGAGCATTTAACGGATCAACCTCAACACTATCCTCTTCATCCTCTCCTTTAAATGATTCATATAACATTTTTCCACCAATTAACGTTAATAAAATTAAAGCAATCCAGTGATCAAATGCTGTAATATATTTTTCAAAACTTAACCCAAATAACCATCCAAGTAGCGGCATTAAAGCCTGAAATCCACCGAAGAATAAAGCAACTTTAGCAGCTTGTGGAACAGTTGCCTTTCTTAAGCTAATCCCTTTAGCAATTGAGACTGTAAAAGCATCCATTGCTAAACCAATTGCGACAAAAACTAATGCAATAATACTCATTTTAAACCTCCTATTTTATTGACTCAAATCATAACTCAAAGGTCGGCATAAAAAAAACGAGACCAATGCATAACAAAAAAGTGTTATGCATGAGTCTCGTCATTTAAGATTAAGCCAGAACTAAGTTCGCGTTTTGTTGACTTAACCACACTAAACGTGCCAACTACTCCCTCATCATAAAGTGAGTTATTTAGTTACAACAAGACTATTATATGTTATTTTTACACATAAAATCAACAATATTTGGATACAATTTATATTTATTATTAATTTATGTAAAAAACGATAAAATATGTATTTTTTTTAATAATTACCACACTAAATTTTCTCCTAATCTATATACATGTTGTGAAAAGGTGCTAAGGCCTACACCAATTCAAACTAAAATCTAGGGGGAATAACTTATGAAGGAAAACTTAATTAACCGTAAATTAATGATTTATTTTACAGCAGGTGTCGATGATGATGAGAAAATTATTAACAAAACTAAAACGTTTAATGCGATTCGTCTAGATAGCGAGGAATCAGATCTTGCCATCTTTGCTGATAAATACAGGGTGCTTTCTAATCACATATATAAAAAAACAGTAGCAGCTGACTACTTTGAAATCTCATTAGCAGATACACTTTAATCTTTATCCACAAAACAAAAATTTAGGGGGAATTTTAGATGATTACAAAATCACTTATTTTAACATGTAAATTTAAAGATAGTTTAGGAAAAGCAAGATCAATTAATATTGATACGCCAAACGAAAATATTACAACAGACCAAATCAATGCTTTTATGCGAGCCGCAATTGAGACGAATGTCTTATTAGTTGATGATAATCAGCCTGAAGTGACATTGGCAACCATTGAAGGTGCTGAAATTGTCAACAAAACAGTTGAAAAGCTTGATTTAGCAGAGTAGACAAAAAGCTCTTATCCTTGCGGTAAGAGCTTTTTTATTTCAAAATAAGAGTTAGTTCTTTCAAAAATTACTATCAATTAGGCCATTTATCTATTTTAATCATTTAGCTACTCTCGGTTTTACAATTTTTTAGATAAACAATCAAGTATTTATAAAACAAGATGGCTATGAGATTTTAAGATACAATAAAAATCCATCATCTTTACCATAATCCGAAGTAAAAAAAGATAAACTAACATCCTTTGTATATATTTCAACAAAAGTTATAAGTTTTTCCAAATTACCGACGTAAGCTTCTATTTTTCCCTTTTACTGTTATTTCACTCCCTAATCATAAGGGATCTAAATCAATGGTTATAATCTTTGCCTCTATTCCTGAAGGTTTGTCTGACTACCCTGTCACTGCATAATTACCTCTAAAATGTTTTTCCAAAACCTCAATTTTATCAAGAAGTTCAAGTCTTAAGAGCTATTCGTGATACGCATTGTATAGTTCAAAATCTATAAAAATCCAATCATCATACACTATTTACTCCAATACTTCTAAAGCTAACATTTTACGCATTCTCTCCCTAATTTATACAATTATTACAACAGAAAGTATGGAAATTTTAAACAGTTCCATTGTATAATTAAGCGATTAATTAGGGGGTGGACATTTTGAGACAGCAAAAAGAAACGCAGAAAATTATTTGGTTAACTCTAACGATTTTTAACCTCTTTCTACTCTTAGTTGGAAGTTTTGCCTACTACTACGATAAAGCCAATACGACAATTAAAGAACTAACCTTAAAAGTAGAACAACAAAACATAACCATTGAACAACAACAATCAGCACAAAGTTCACTAATTGCTTCTAATCAAGAGATGCAAAAACAACTTGAAGAAGTATTACAAGCATCTGTTATCATTGAAGAAGAAAGCAACCAACAAGAATCACAACTTTCTCAGCTTTCTCAACAAAACCAACAACTAACTGATAACATCAAAAACTTGACCAGTCAAATAGATGAGTTAACAAAGCTAAATGAACAATACGTATCTGAGCGATCATTAAGCGTTAAAGAATTAGAAACAAAATACCGAACACTCGTATCAGATGCCGAAACAAAAGTAACCCAACTTGATACTGAAATTGTTCAAAAGCAAACAGAATTACAACAATATTATGATCAAATCAATTCATATTTCTATATTGACGACGACCTAAAAATAAAATTAGTCGAAGAAAAATCAAATAATCAACATTACTGGGTGGCCGAAGTTATTGCCTCGAAAAATAAACAACTACAGTCCGAATTCGCTAATAATACTTATGGTGGAACTCGAGAAACATTATCTAGTATGGCTAATCGCGTAGGAGCAACACTTGCTATCAATGCATCAGGATTTTATACCGATACCAATAAACCAATGGGATCTATCGTTCGGGACGGCCAACTTCTTCAAACCGATCCAAACTTCACCTGGGAAGTCCTCTCTACCACTTGGTCGGGAGACTTAAACTTCTTCCAAGTAGATGATCAAGCCTCTGCTTATGCGGCTGATATCAACGATTCCTTTGCCTTTGGCCCAATATTAGTTCGAAATGGTGTAGCAACAGAAATCAAAGACACTTCTCGTCATCCACGAACAGCCATCGGCCAACTTGATGAAAATCGATACATCATCGTTGTAGCTGAAGGACGTCTACAAGATGCCGAAGGGCTAACCTTAACCGAACTACAAAACATTTTCCTAAGTCTTGGCTGCCAAACTGCGTATAATCTAGATGGTGGGGGATCAACAACTTTGTACTTTAAAGGAAAAGTGATCAATACACCATCAGATGGTGCAGAACGCGCCATTGCCGATATGATTTACTTCTAAAAAGGAGCTAAGCTCCTTTTTATTTTTGAAAATAAAGTTTATGTCTTTCATATGTCATCGTCTGTGACAATTCCGTCACTTTAAAAATATCATCCAACCACGTATAATATATTTATAAAGAGATTGACGTTTAAAACTAGATTAAACTAGAGAAAAGGCTGAAATCACCAGCTAAAAATATAAACTACAAAAAGAAGCTAAAGGAGAGTTTATGATGTTAATACTTGATAACATTTTAAATGAGATTGACGAGGAATGGGATGTTCCCGTTGAAATAAACCATCATTATGATATGGCAATTTTTAATGAAAGTATGTCATCAGATATTAACAATCACGGACACCTTTTATCGGTCTTCTTTGCAGATTAATATAAAAAAGTCATCACCTATAACTAGGCGATGACTTTTTTTAATGCCTTCTGATCAAATTTTTGAATAATTGTTTCAACTGTGATGCCATCTATCTTTAAATCTTTTGCAATCTCACAAAGCGGAATCATTACAAAGTCACGTTCTGTCATAAATGGATGCGGAATCGTTAAACGTTCAGTATTTATCGTCTCATCTTCAAATAATAAAATATCTACATCAATAACACGTGGTCCCCATTTAATTAAACGTACACGGCCAAGCTCTTGTTCAATGAATTGACAACAATCTAATAATTCAACAGGAGACAAACTTGTTTCAATTAAAACAACCAAATTCATAAATAAATCCTGCTCCGTATATCCCCACGGACTCGTCTCATATAAAGAAGATAACTTTACGATGTGAATACCTTTATACCCATCCAATAACTTAATCGCATCATATAAATACTTTTTCTTATCTCCTATATTTGACCCTAAACTTAAATAAGCTAGTTTCATCCGATAACCCCTCCAACTTAACGTTTAATCGTCACTTCAACGGCAGCCGTTCCATTAAACCCAGTAATCGGAGGCTGCATTTTGCGGACTTCAACCTTCACCTTATCAATCACAGCATAAGTGTTTAATAAATCTGTCCCAATACGAAAGGCCAACGTCTCAAGTAAATCTACATGATCGCCATACATAATATCTGCCACCACATCGTAAGCATCTGCATAATTAATCGTTAAACTTAAATCATCAGTTGCTCCCGCTTCTAATACACAATCCGTATACATAAACACATCAACCTTAAACTTTTGGTCAAATTCATATTCATGTGGACATGCTCCATGCTTCGTAATAAACTCCATATCATTTAACATAATTTTCGCCATCTCAGTTTCCTCCTATAATTAAACTAAAGCTTTCATAACCTTTGCTGCTCTCGCATTTTCTAACACATCATGCACACGAATAATATGAACCTTTTGACTCACAGCAAAACAAGTCGCTGCCACCGTACCTTCTAAACGATTTGCTACATCCAGTCCACCAAGCAAATGTCCAATCGTTCCTTTCTTACTCACACCTAAAAGAAGTGGATAACCTAAAGAATGAAGCTCACCAACACGACGCATCAACTCAACATTACCCTCTACTGTTTTGGCAAAGCCAATCCCTGGGTCAAGAATAATCTTATCCTCACTAACCCCTGCTGCTTTAACCAACTCTACACAGTCTTTTAACTCCGTCATTACGTCTTGTACGATATCATCATACACGGTTAATTCACCTGTAATCGCCGTAATACAATCTGTTTCACTCATATTAGGCATACGATTATGCATCAGGACAACATAAGCACCTGAAGTGGCCATCACATCTGGCATATCGGGATCAAACTTGCCACCACCAATATCATTAATAATCTTAGCACCTGCTAAAACAGCCTGTCTTGCCACTTCTGCTTTATAAGTATCAATTGAAATCGGAACATCAATTTCTTCAACCAATCGTTTAATAACAGGAATAACACGAGCAATCTCATCTTCTACTTTTACAACAGTTGAACCAGGTCGTGTGGATTCCCCACCAATATCAATAATATCAGCGCCATCAGCAACCATTTGGCGTGCCTTTTTGACAATCTCATCAATATGTTGATAACTTCCACCATCCGAAAAACTATCCGGGGTCACATTCAAAATTCCCATAATAAGCGGTCTATTTTGAGCAAACACTCTCATCACCTCAATCAATAAAGCCTCTAAATTATACCTATTAGTATAATTCATCTCAAAATTTCTGTAAACATAAGAAAAAAAGTATCGGAAAATCCGATACTTAATTATTAGCCGCTTCTGCTTTAAAGTAACCTTTAGCATGTTTACAAACTGGACAAATTGCTGGAGCTGCGACACCATAATGAATATGACCACAAACCTCACAGTGCCAGGCAACAGGAGTTGGTTTTGTAAATAAAGTATCATTCTGCATATCTTTTGCAATTGCTGCAAATCGTTGACTATGAGTTTCCTCAATCTTAGCAATCATATTAAAAGTTGCTGCAATTTGATTAAATCCTTCTTTTTTAGCCACTTCTGCAAATGCAGGATAAATTTCCTGATGCTCATGAGTTTCAGCTGTAACAGAAGCTAATATATTTTGAAGGGTATTTTCTTGGTATATATCTACTGGATAAGCTGCATCAATTTCAATCTCTTCTCCATTAAACTCTTCAGAAAGATATTGAAAGAAAATCTTTGCATGCATTTGCTCTTGATTAGCTGTTAAAGTAAATGTTTTTTCGATTAATGGATAACCTTGTTTTTTTGCAATTGAGGCATAAAACGTATATCGATTTCTTGCCTGTGATTCACCTGCGAATGCACGCATTAAATTTTTATGTGTTTCAGATCCTTTTAAAGATGCCATCCCAACAACCTCCATATGTACGATTTCACCTTTATTTTGGAACATATTCATCCGATTATTCAAAATTACTCATCTATGTTTAAAATACTTTCACCTAGATGCCACAATGCACGAAGATTATACAAATATATGTAAACACAATAAACTCATCTATCACATCATCAGAAAAAAACTCCTCTTTGTCGATTAAGGAGGAGTCATGATACACTTAAATACAAATTCTTAATATAAAATTATATAACGTAACTTGATCTTCTATCAGTGAGGTAACTTCATTCGTCGCCTTAATAAACTCACCTCGTTTTTGTTCTACTTTATCCCTAAGTTCTTTCATATCCTTCGTTCTTAAATATGTTTTAAACGGCAAAGATAATTGCTCTAACTGTGGATATTGCTTATAATAAAAAGCTACTAAATCGATCATCGCAACATTCGCACGGTCATATTTCATTAACTGACGATTCAATAACTTCGTAAAATAAAAACATAACTCTGTCACAAGGGGAACGCTCTGACCTTCTTGCTGTAATTTTTTATTATATTCATTCGCATGTTTAAGTTGTGATAGCGTCGTTTTTAAATTACTTGATTTCGCAAAATGGGTATTAATTCCTTGTGCCATCAACCAATTATAAATACTAAACAAATTCGCTAAATCTAAATGACCCAGTTTTGCAAGAGTCACAGCAATACGATTTCTTAAATGACAACTAGCTTTTGGATCATCTTCTTCACCATACAAATAAACATACACTTTTAACCTTAATTCAAGAGGCAAGTAATCCACAGGACTTGTGGGATAAACTCTAAAATTACCTTTATATAACCACACGACTCTTCTAGATAAGAAAGACTCTAATTCCTCATCCACCTTCCCATGTTTATTTATAATATTCGCAAATGTTTTTTCGAAATAATCATATAAATCATTAATTTTTTTTTGCATTAGAGTGCTATACCAACTTGGAAATGTTTGACTTGTTTTATAATACTGATACAAATATAAATATTTAATTGTTGACAGATAAGCTTTACTATCAATACCCCGATTTAATTTCTTGGATTCTTCTAACAACCCCTCATTTTGTTGTTCACCGTAAAGTGAAACAAGTTGTTCGGACTTATAAATCGCCTTATTAATATTCATAATTTCACCCCACCTATTTAACTACGTAATACCCTATTGCCTTAATACATTATATGCAGGGAAAAGATTTATTTGTTAACACCCTTTAAAAAACTTAAAATGATAAATAAAAAAAGAAGGGGGTATCCCTTCTTATTCAGTCACTTCTTCAGCGGTTTCTTCTACCTCTTCTTTTACTACTACATCTTTTGTTGCAACTTTTGATTTTAAAGTAGGCGCAATTTCATTTAATAAATAATCACGAACTTGATCCCCTAAATCTTTACGATTTAAAGCAAAGTCAATTGTTGCCTTGATAAATCCAAATTTATCTCCAACATCATAACGTTTACCTTCAAAATCATAAGCATATACGGCTTGACGATCCATTAAACGATCAATTGCATCTGTTAATTGAATTTCTCCACCTGCACCTGGCTCTTGAGTTTCTAACATTTCAAAAATTTCAGGTGTTAAAACATAACGTCCCATTACAGCTAAGTTAGATGGTGCATCTTTTTGAGCTGGTTTTTCAACCATTCCACTTAATTTAACCATACGTCCATCTGCAACATGAGAAGATGATGGACGAACAATTCCATACTTAGATACATCTTCCCTTGGAACTTGTTGAACACCCATGATTGAGCATCCAATTTTATTATAAGCTTCTACTAATTGATGCGTTGCTGGATTCTCATCATTAACAACCACATCATCTCCAAGTAAAACAACAAAAGGCTCATCTTTAATAAATGTCTTAGCACAAAGAATCGCATGTCCAAGTCCTTTTGCTTCTTTTTGGCGCACATAATGAATTTGAGCCAAGTTAGAAATTCCTTGAACCATTTCAAGCATCTCTGTTTTACCTTTCTTAGCTAACGTATCCTCAAGTTCATATGACTTATCAAAATGGTCCTCAATTGGACGCTTCATTGAACTTGTCACAATTAAAATCTCTTCAATTCCTGAAGCAACAGCTTCTTCAATAATATACTGAATCGTTGGTTTATCTACGATAGGTAGCATCTCTTTTGGTTGTGCCTTTGTAGCAGGTAAGAATCGTGTTCCAAATCCAGCTGCTGGGATAACTGCCTTTCTTACTGGTTTACGCATCGTTTCATCTCCATTCACTTAACACTCTATATTAGATGTTTAATCAGTGTCATTATATCACAACTAACTGACTAAGTAGAAGTAGTAATGGCTAAATTATGTAACCGATTAACTATGCTATCTTTATTTCGAAATACAATCAACTATTTCTCCTAATAAATTTAAAATTAATATCTGATTTATATCACAAATTATTCCATTCTTCATAAATTAAATTAGGTAGTGAAACTACCGATTATGTTAAATGAGGTGAATGTAATATGTGTGGAAATCAAGGAAATTCATGCTGTTTCATTTTAGTGTTATTTATTTTATTAGCTATTATTTCTTGCTGCTGCTGGCGTTAGTGAATAATGCTATGAAACCTGAATAATATAGATGTGGGAAAGGGACTATCTCATTTGAGATAGTCCCTTTTTGTTTTACTAAAGCTGAGAATAATGTTATTTGACACGTCTACGATTAACTCGTCCATAAGCAATTTTCCATATAATAGTGCGTTGAAAATACTTCATTGGTCTTATTCGAGATTGTCTCATCTAATACCAGTCCGTTACTTACATCTGTTTATCAATTAGCGCTACCTAATTAATACCCCTAAAGGTCACCTCTTTTCAGAGCGTGCGCAGACTATATCTTCATCCTAAAAACTATAGGAGCACCATTTTTCGAATTACCAATCACTTGTAATTCTACTCCCACGCAATGGGATAGTCGTTGAACGTTTTCCATATCACTGAGACTTAGGAAATTCGCTGCTAAACATCCATTTTTCATAAACACTTAGGATTTAACCATATGTTCATCTCAATGTTTTTTTCTGCTTTCGCTACGTTCACGCTTATCTTTTCAGATGACGTTTTCGTACATTGAGCTTTAGGATTTCAAAGCAATTAACGGTGAGTATCTGCTAATCACTTAACAGACAGGGCTAGTATACCCCTTTTTAGCACAATCGTTTTTACGTGCTTATTAAAATCTATTCAACTTTACTAATTAATATACTAATTAAAGTAACTCAGCCAAAGCACTAGCTTCTTCACTAGTCACATCGATGGCACTAATCATCTCGTAATATATTTTAACTTCTTCCATCTTCCCATCATTGACTGCTATATTCGCTAACTCATAATATTCATTCACTGTTTCTGCTATAATATTCTCTCTTAATTGTGATAGCTCCTCTACTTGTGCATCAGTAGTTGCATATTTGACAGCTTCTTCTAAACTATTTAAGAATAATGAATAAAATAATTTATGATTAAAATATGTTGATGCCTCTGTTTTCGCTCTATCTACATAATATTCAAATAGAACATTTTGATAATAATCGATTTTCTCTTGCGTTTCTTCAACGTTTACACCATATGATAATGCAAGTTCTAATTTCCCCATAATCATTAAGTATAAATGCTTATCATATAAATCATCAACTTCTTCGTAAATAGATTCTACTAACTTTTGAGCTACTACTTTTAATTCATCCTGCGCTTTTTCATATCGTTCTTCATCACTTGGAATAACATTTTGATAATAGTAATACGCACTATCATAGTTTTTATTTTGATTTGCTCTTTCACCTTTTAAGTAGTTAGATTTTGAAGTAATTAATTGCTTCACTTCATCGATATTCTCTTCAATTCCTTTTTGTTTAACTGCCTGATAAGCTTTTTCATAACTTACTAAGGCTCCTTCTAAGTCATCATTTAAAAGTGAAACTTTAGCACTTTGAATATTTTTATACATTTCGATATAGCCCGGAGCCTCTTTTACAATAAAGAACATAAAAATAATTAGGAATAATCCGATTCCTAATCCAACTTTTTTTCGATTTTTAATAATCCAATTTTTGAAATTACTCATTCCTAATACCCCTAACCTGACTTAATAGTTACATAAAAAGTCATTTTAATACAATTTTAGACTCTTTTCCATGTAATATCCTATCAGATATCCTACTGAGGATAAAGCATTTTATCATTAATTTTCCAACAAATTAAAAAAGCTCCAAAATGTTTAATGACACTTTTGAGCTTTTTTATTACAAATCATAATTTTATGCCCTGGATTGAGATAAATCGGTCCATATTTTTCAAGATAACGAGTTAAAAACAAAGTAAACTCCGCTATACGATGTCTTTTTACAATCAAATCAATAAAATTTAAATTTTTAGCTGCAATTAATAAATTTATTAAAACATCTGCTTCATAAATTCCTGAATTATTATTATAATTTATGATTTCAATACTTTCAAATTTCTTTTCTAAAAATGACTCCACTTCATATCGTTCTAATCCAGTAGGATCCATTTGAATATCTAAACTTGAGTCAAACTGATACAATAACTGATTCATTATATTTGTAAGTTGATTATTATCAATAAAGAAATAACAAGTACCATTTGGTTCAACCACTCGACAACATTCTTCAATCATTATAAGTTGATCACTTAGACTACATTCCTCAAAATCAATACGAGAAATGACTTTATTAAAACTATTATCATCAAACTTTAAACGCTTATAATCAACTAACTCAACTGGATAATTAATATTTCTTGATTTTAGATTTTGCTGTGAAATCCGAACATTAACTAAAAGATTCTCCCCTAATGTAATAGGTGCATATGATTTTAACTTCTCCACATTTTGACACCATAGAACGCCAAAAGAACAACCTAAATCTAAAACAGTAGTGTCTACCTTTAAATTTAGATAATCAAAAAAGCTACGACTAATCCATCTTTGATGTTGTCCAGAATTAAAATACTTCATTTTTAACTTATAATATTGTTCATTCAATGGATGTAGATTAATGATAGAAGATTTATTATTAAATTTAAAATGAGATGTTACCCTACGTACTAACTCCACCCTATACTACCTCGATCTTATCTTAAATTTAGACAGCTAATTTTAAACTACATTTATTTTTACCTATGATGAGATTTACACGACGCTTAATTAAAATTCCACCATCTTCTTTTATTTTGTTCAATAAAAATGTTCTAAATTTTGATAATCCAGATTCGGAAATGATAAGTTTCAAACTATCAAATTCACGTTCTGATAATAAATATCCGATTAAGTCATCAACATTCGTTATCCACCAGTCAGATTTAAAATACTCGACTTTAACCTCTGAAAAAATCGGTTTAAAAAAATCATGTACTTTATCGACATTTACGATTTGAAATTGACTCCAATCTAAACCACTAGCTAATCGTGAATCATACTCTATTAATAGTTCATAAATAGAATCATAATATTCCGCTGAAAGATTGGAGAAATAAAGAACCCCATCGTCTTTTAGAACTCGTAATCCTTCAGATAAAAAACTCATCCTTACGTCTTCAGGTATCAAACTAAATGATGAATTACTAAATATAATATCAATTGAATGATTCGGTAAGTTTAACTTACTTTTCGTTGAAAGACTTACTTTAAGGTTCGATACAATATTTTTTATAGCTGTTTTAAAATGAATCATCCCACCAAAATACTGATCTAAAACATAAACGTTTTGAAATTTACTGAAAACCTCTTTATGCTTCATCAAAGCTAGACCACTAATATCAATAAACTCAATAGCATTTTTATTTTTATTAGGATTCACATTTTCATTTACCCACTGAAGATAATCCATTGATGAAGTTGCATATTTCTCCATCATATAAACTAAATCATATTTTCGACGATAACTGCAATTTTGAACATTAGAAGACTTTGTAAAAAAAGGTACCAACATTTTGTTCTTCATACTAAAATTAAATAGATTGTTCGCAATCACGAATTATTCCCCTCCTTAGTGACTTCGTTTACGATAAGTTATCCCCTTCTTATCAACAAAACCAAAAAATCTATGTGGATAAGAAACATATACCTTAAAATATGGTAATATCAATTATCATTAGCTATATTTCATCTTTATTATCTATTAATATCCACAAGACTGTGTATAAATCTATTCTAACATATTGTGGAAAAAAATAAATATCTTTGTTCCTGTTTTTTACATTTTTCTGATATTTCGATAAAATTCTCACTTTTTAAAAATAACATTTTAGAGTATTTTGTCTTTTTTTACACACTGTCGACACCTAATTATCGAAAAATTATTTATCTTATCCCCTAATTTCAACTTTAAGCTGTTGATAATATCCACAATAAAAAAAGATAGTGGATTTTCCACTACCTATCACATTATAGTCACTCTATTTTTTTACCACTACGACACCAACGCACAAAATGTTCACAATTATTTGTAATCAAATTATATTTTTCTTCCCCTAATCGACTAACAGCCCTGACCATTACTTCTTCCCTTGAATAAGTTATTTTACTTTGAACAATAAAAATAGGCATCCCCTTTGCAAACTGTTCTAAAGTCACAATACAAATTCGATTAAAATCATAATGAATAACAAGTCCAAGACCAAGATAAAGTCCATGATGAGTATACGGCGTTGGTTTATATCGAGTGACGCATATATGATCAGCACAATCTAAATTATATTTAGAAGGAACATAGCGTTGATTAGCCCTTAAGTTAAAATCACTATCAATTTTATTCCCTATTGTTCGTCCTATCCGTTCTACCTGTTCGACTGCATCTACAATTTTATGATACTTAGGTGAACTCCCTTCAGTCTCTTTTTTAGAGTTTTTTCTGTTTTTTCTTCGTCTATCGTCAGTCTTCACGTTATCACCACCATTTACATCGTTACTATAGTGTATGAATAACTAAAATCACTTGTGACTTTTAAGAAAAACTATGAATATTGCAGATACTAATCGCATATATATTGATATAAATTATTTAAAAATATTAAAAAGGGGGGACCTTTGTGAAATTTCAACTTGTTGATCCTTCATACTGTGTCACAACTGATTTAACCTATCATAAACATGCGATTCGCGAAGGAATCCACGTCCTATATCCAAACGCAACAATTAATATCCACCGATATTATTTTGAAATTGAGGATGAATCGACTGAAATCATTAAAGACTTACCGTTAATTAATGAAGAAATTGCAGCAAGAGATCCTTATCTAAAATCCCTCTTCAAAGACTATCCAACGAAGCAGAACAATGAAATTACACTCTCATCTTTTCTATTTAAAGATGCCAACTAAATATAAAAAAAACGTAGATTTTTTCTACGTTTTTCTTTTCTATCTTTTAAATTTACTAAATAAACTCTTAAAAAATCCTGATTTTTGAACCTCAATAGGCATAACCACTTCAATTAACTCATTATTATAAACCTTTAACGGATTTTCAATGAATAACTCACGTGCTTTATCACCACTTAATCGGGTGATTTCATCTAATGCTTTTCTTACCTTAGGTGCACGGTTTCTTGGTGTATGAGCATCTGTTGCAACAAAATGAATCATATGATGTTCAATTAACGTGATCACAGTTTTTTGAACGCGTTCTCCAAAAAATCCCCGAATACTTCCGACATTTGCCTGACATAAAACACCTAAATTCAAAAACTTTAACAATATATTAGGATCCTCCATAATCATTGGATAACGTTCCGGATGCGCAAGAATCGGAGTCAACCCCATTAATCTTAATTCATAAAAAACATCCTCAGCATAAAGTGGGATATCATTCATCGGGAATTCAACTAAAATATACTGCCCATTATTAAGTGTACTAACCTCGCCAGATTCAACTAATTTCGGTAAATCCGGAGTTAAATAAATTTCCTGACCGACTGCAAGTGATAAAGCAATATTCTCTTTTTTTAAAACATTATTCACTTCGTCTACAAGCTGTTGAACCTGCTCCTTATTAGCATAATCACTATACTGGATATAGTGTGGTGTTGCAATAATATGATAAATCCCTTCACTTACCGCAATACGTGCCATTTCTAAAGTTTCATCCATAGATTTTGCACCATCATCAATTCCAGGTAAAATATGACAATGAATATCAATCATAAACTATCCCCCTAATAACCAAATTATTATATTATTTATTTTATCTCATCTATTTTGAACAAACAATTAATATTACCTTTAAAATCTTTCCCTTTATGTGACCTATATCACATTTTTATCTCACTATATCTGATATAATACTCTTAACTAGATATGAAAGGGATGAATGATATGAGTGAAATGATTTCAATGAAATGTGGTTGTGAATTTGAAAATGGTCAAGCCGTAGCAGATAAAGTGCGTATGAAAGGATTTGCTGATAAAGAAATGCCAACACCAGCAACTATTAACTGTTCTTGTGGAGAAACATACACTAAATTAAAATTAGTTGATCAGTGTCCAAACTGTAACATGACATATGCCGTTACACCATGTTCTGCTGATGATCATCAATATATCGTTCCAGCTGGATTAAACTATTAAGATCATTAAACCCCATCAATTATAAATTTATAATTGATGGGGTTATTTTTTATTTTCTTGAATAATTAGGAAGAACCGTTAAATACTATGAAAGAAATCGACATGAAAGGAAGATTCGGAATGAAACGTTTAATGGTTATGGTTATGATTGGGTTATGTTTAGTTGCTTGTTCAAACAATAAATCAACAACGACAACAACAGAGAACAATACAACTCAAAATACGCCAACAACAACTACTACAGAGGATAAACAAATTAAATATGTAAGTGACTTAGGATTTAAAAATGTTACTAATGTTAACGGAAGTAAGTACTACCAAACCTATACACTTGATGAAGCAACAGCTGCACAAGGCGATGTCTATAATCAATGGTTATATACATGGGTAGAACCAAGTGAATATGTTGGGAAAACAGTTGATGTTTATCAATATACAGGAACAAAAGATAACAAAGATTATGATATTTATTTACTAATGAGCGGAGACAAAGAAATCGGTGGTTACTACTATGAAAAAGGAAAAGATATGTCTTCTGCAACAATTTTAGATAATTCAGTAACTGCCCGTATCGCATCTGACTTCCAAGCAACATGGGATAAGTTATTTAATATTCAAAAATAAAATAAAAAAAATCCTCAGATTAATCTGAGGATTTTTACTTTACTTATTAAAC
>NZ_AEXQ01000067.1:0-4208 GCF_000191865.1 Turicibacter sp. HGF1 | reverse complement strand
ATTCTTTAAAGCTTCTTGTAACTGAAAATGATTAATCTTTCCAGCTCGAACTAATATATCTCCTAGACGTCTTTTTTCAGCTAACCCCATATCCTTCCTCCACATGTTGCAAAAATGTCAAAAATTACTACAATTATACAATAAAATAACATTTTATTCAATATTTTACCTTTTTTTCCTAAATTAATAAATTAAATTCAGATAAAATTCTATAATATTTTGTCCCATTAACATCGCAATAAAAGATCCCATGACCAGATAGGGACCAAAAGCCATTTCATCCTTCATTCCTTTTGATTTTAAACTTAATAATATCGCCCCAACGATACCACCTAAAACAAATCCAAAAAATAAAGTAATCACCGATCCTTGAGTTCCAAGATATAAGCCAGCTAATGCTGCAATTTCAATATCGCCTTCGCCCATCCCACGTGTTAAAACTACAATTAATCCAATCACACTAAATCCAATGAATGCACCCATCAAATCATCTACTGGCCATGCTTGGGATTTAAAACTTTCTATCCCGATAAATAATAATCCGCCTAATGCGGTAATTAAAGTTGTTGATCGATACACATAAGTCGTTTTAAAATCAATCAAACCAATCAAAGTCATTAAAACTGTAAAAAATAAATATTTATAAAAGTCTAACTGTAAACCATATTTTTGATAAAGAGAAATTCCTATACTTCCTATTAATGCAGAAAGTAATAAACTATCTATGATTTCTTTCTGATTAAAATGTATCTTCCAGCTTGCCATCGGTAGCTCTTCGATTAATCCCGTAGCTGCTATTTTTATCATTGGACCTAGGCAAAGACTCATAATTAAAATAATACTGATCATGTCTAACCGTCCTTTTCTCCTTAATTTTAAGCATAAAAAAAACGGCTCCACAAAAAAGGCAGCCGGTTGTACCAATAACTCCATATGCCCCAGGTACCCAAATACAGGACATATTTCAACATTTCTAACTAAAATAATATCATTTTTTTTAAATAATATCAATTTTTTACATTTTTTAAAATTTATATTTTCATTTGAAAAGTACAACGATTGAATCAAAAACACAATCTATTCATTCTTAGAACCCTAATATTATTTAATTAACCTTCTACTCATGAACTTCAACTAAATAACATTTTTATAATTTTATCCCTTAATTTGTAAATATTTTAGAAATATCTGGATAGACTAACTTCTGAGGTGAAGTTATGTGAAAAAGTTATCCACATTTTTTAAGACCAAATATTTAGTTGTAACAATGATTATGGGAATTGAGTTAGTGGCAATCCTGGGACTAACCGTTTATCAATATTTTAAATATCTCCCTGCCCCAGACATTAACGTCAATACCACCATTACTTTTTATGATTCAGATGGAGAAGTCTTTTTAGAAAAAACATACCCTAAAAATCAAAACTGGGTTACACTCGATGAAATTTCTCCTTACGTGATTGATGGATTTATTGCGACCGAAGACCGTAATTTTTATAATCATATGGGATTTGATCCAATTCGCATTGCAAAAGCCGTTTTAGTTAACATAACGACAGGAAGCAAATCTCAAGGTGCATCAACGATTACCCAGCAGTATGCTCGTAATTTATTCTCGGACTTTGATAAAACATGGGAAAGAAAAATTAAAGAGGCATTTTATGCATTGAAGCTTGAAATTGCCTATGATAAGGAGACCATTTTAGAAGGTTATTTAAATACAATTAACTTCGGTCATGGTAACTATGGAATTGAAGATGCAGCCTTATTCTACTTTGACAAACATGCGAGTGAACTCACACTCGAAGAAGCATCTGTTTTAGTTGGGATTCCAAAAGGTCCTAGCTACTACTCTCCACTCATCAACTACGAAAATGCCATGTCAAGAAAACAAATCGTGCTAAAATCAATGCTCGTTGAAGACTATATTACACAAGAAGAATACGATCTTGCGCTTAACACAGAGGCAACCATTATTGGGGAACATCCAGAAGCACTTGAATATGATGCCCCATATTATGTCGATGCTGTTTTAAGTGAAGTGGATAAACTGCTAGATGGACAAATGATGTCCTATCGTCATTTAAATATTTACACGACGCTTGATCGCGAGATTCAAACTTATGTCAACGATGCTATTGAAGACACGATTAAACAAGAGGGAGTTCAAACAGCCGTCATCGTTATGGACCCTCAAACTGGATATGTGAAAGCTCTCAGTGGTGGAACCAATTACGAAACCTCTCAATTTAATCGAGCGTTATATAGTCGACGTCAAATCGGTTCTATGATGAAGCCATTTCTCTATTACGCCGCCCTTGAGTACGGATTCACCCCTTCAACCACCTTTATGAATGAACCTACATCTTTCACTTATAATGATGGAGCGAACACTTATACACCTGGAAACTACTCAGGTGCCTATGCTTACGACGAAATTTCAATGGCTAATGCCATTGCTGTATCTGACAATATCTTTGCAGTTAAAACGCACATGTTTTTAGGAATGGATGTCCTGTCTGAAACCGTGAAACGCTTTGGAATCGAAGAAGAAATTCCACAGATTCCATCCGCTATTCTTGGAGTTAGTTCAATAAATATTATGGAAATGGCCGAGGCCTATAGTATCTTTGCTAATAACGGACAAAGTGTTGAACGAAAATTTGTAACTGAAATTACAGATGGACGTGGCTTCTATGTGTATAAAGATCAAGCCTCTCAAGGTGAACAAGTTTTAGATCAAACCAAAACGTATATCATGAATGAAATGATGACTGGAATGTTTGATATTAATCAAAACAATCATCTATCCGTAACAGGACTATCTATTATCCCAGAACTTACCCACCGATATGCTGGTAAAAGTGGAACAACAAACACCGATTCTTGGATGATTGGATATACTCCTGAACTTGTGACAACCGTTTGGACTGGATACGATGAAGGTCAGACACTCGATGGTGTTGAAGTCAATCGATATGCCAAAAATATTTGGGCATCTGTCATGGAAAACTCATTAAAAGAAAGTGGATCGACTTGGTTTGAAACACCTAAAAACGTTGTTCCAGTTTCAATCGACCCCGTATCTGGGTACCTTGCAGCAGATGACTGCGATAAAAAAGTAACGCTTTATTATGAAAAAGGAAATATCCCAACAACGACATGTTCAGCTCATGAAAAAGAAACAACTATTGTGGATAACGCAAACTAAAAAAGAAGATGTAAAAGTAGCTTTCTACTCTTACATCTTCTTTTTATCTTTTGTTTTCTAAATATTCTTTTAAAATATAAGGCATTTTTGCTTCAAGTACTTTAAACTCTGTCTTTAAATCCACTTTAATATTATCCACATCTTTTGAAATATTATTGATTTCCTCTTTTAAGCGTTGATTCTCTTCTCTAACAACCGCCCTAATCAAATCAATAATATTCTCTTCCTCTACCTTTTTCGCTTCACGTTCCATATCAGCAATAATTAAATTACAAATATAATTAGATTGATTCTTCTTTGACTGTAGATAAGGAATAACTGTAGGTTCGTAATGTTCGTTAATATTAAACGTTTTAAGCATGCTCTCAGATCCCTTCTTATCAATTAAATGGTTAACTTAAAACGACTTTTACATAAAAAATAGTCCATTCACAAACTCGATTAATACCATTGTTACTTGAATAATTTAACCTTTACTAAATCATATGCGACACGTTGCAAATCTAGACATTTTTTAAGTAATTTTTATTAACTTTCTTTATCCTTCCTCCCCATCAAGCCTTCATTACCTATATCAAAACAAAAACATTTCTTATCTATTTCAAGTCACAATTAATAGCTAACAAAAAAATTTATAATCTATTCACCTGTTCATCTCAAGTAATGCCTAAATATTTTAAACTAATTCAGCGTATACTAACTTTAGCTATAAAAAACTGATCTGGACTTCTATATTCAACTTATTTAACGTCAGGAGGATTCCCATGAAAGACAAAAATTTAATAGAAAAAATACAATTTGAAGCTGGTCAAATAACCGAAGGAATCATTTTAGGAACAGGAAAAGTTGTCACAGCTATCGAAGATGCTGCCGTCGATCTAACAGAAGATATTCTTGATACTGTCAAAGAAAACAATGAAGATTTAGCCGATGATATCGATGAATTAGAAGAAAAAATAGAAAAAAATCGTATCTCTAGTAAAGAATAAAAAAAGTA
>NZ_AEXQ01000068.1:0-23438 GCF_000191865.1 Turicibacter sp. HGF1 | reverse complement strand
CATTAATAAAAAACTAAGTCATCCTTCAAAAATTTGAAGAACGCTTAGTCTAACTTACAACTCGCGACTCCTCATCTGCCAGAATTAATCTGTCGGATTTAGCACCGTGTACGACTGTACCGGTTGCTGAAGCTTCATAGGGCCTGTCCCTCCACTTCTCTTGATAAGGAATCCATTTTTATTTCTTTTTTAACTTACGGATACTATACCATCCATTTTATGGAATGTAAAGTCTTTTTAATAATGAAATTTCTTTTTTATTTCATGAATCAGTTTACGATCAGCAAACATAAACATCCCAACACATGTTATTAAGGCGTAATATCCTGCAACCACTGCAACCGCTGGAAAACTAATTAACTCAAAATAAACGAGCATTAATAAAAACAATCCAATACCGCCAAGCAGTAACTGATAACTTGCAAAATCTGTAAAACGCTTTGGTCTTAAAATAATTAACAATGTAAAGACAGATGTTCCTGCCATCAGTGCTAATGGAAACACAAAATTCAATGACCACCCTTGATAGCCAAGTAAATAATCTAAAATAACGGCAAATACAGTTCCACCAAAGACATGCGTCAAAATATTTGGTCCAATATTTTTTTTCACTCTTAAGCCAATAATAACACTCACTGACAAATATAAAGTAGAACACACAATAATAAAGACCCAATTCCAATTAAAATCATGAAAAATTCCGATGATAAAAGAATAAGAAATAATCACCATGGCCATAAATACAATCAGTTTACGAATCGGCACGCGACGTTTCTTTGCAAATCGGGATGGATAATCTCGAACCACTTCAATTTCAACTAAGTCCAATATTTCCCCACATAAAGGACATCTTTTCAATTCATTTTCTACATTCATTTGACATTTAGAACAATATCTCATTATTTATTTCCTCGTTACATGAAATTGTAATTCCAACTTTCTGATCTTTTAAAAATCTAAAGAAGAATCGTTGAATATCAGTTTCTTCTAATGATGATGTAAAACTAACGACTAACGTCTCCTTAAATGAACAAACCCCACAACGAATTCGTTGATGTGGTGTCACCGGAAGCATGACGCGTACTTGATCGACATACTGTGAAATTTCATCTAAAAAGACAATACGCCCAAGATTCGATAACGTGGTTGTCACCCCTTGATCGGCCTTTAAATAAATTTGTCTCATCACCGTATTTTTGATAAACAGCGGAGCAAAACGGATGGCTAAATTTTCTTGAGCACTCACATTATCTTTAATTTTATGCGTCACAACTTGTTGATCTTGCCCCTCAATTAATTGAATGGATACCTGCTTTAAAACATCTTCAAAACTCATCTCCTCTAAAACATTAACCGATACCGTCACATTAGAAAAGAAATTACGCACAGTATTTGACTCAAAACGGGCTCTTAAATCAAATGGAATTGTCACCGTAATTGGTCGCTTATTCTTTGTGAATTTCTCATTTTCCATATAAATCGAATAAATTAATAAAGAAGATAAAAAACAAGACATACTAACGCCATATTGTTTTGATAATTTAACAATCTGTTTTGCTGGCATCATTCCATGAATTACTTTTAATTCTTGAGGACGTTTTTTAATTCCTAGTATTTTATATGCTTTAGAAGTCGTTGGAATAACTTTTCCATCTCGATCCGACACAACTTTTAAAAAACTGTCCTCATCCATTGCACGTTGAGATTGTTGGTCACTCATTAACTGTAAATGTTGATTGACTGAATTAGGATAAACTCTTTTTAAATATTGATACAATAGAACCTGTAAAAACTGTAATGCGCCTGCTCCATCAGCCAAAGCATGAAAAACTTCTAGATGCATCATGTTTTCATAATAGGTGACATTAAATAAATAACCATTATTAGTGTACTTCGTCATTTTTGAACATGGATACGTAAACTCTTTACGAACTCTTGGTTTTTGAATATTCATATCAAAGTAGTACCAAAAAATTCCCATCCTTAGACGTACACTAAATGATGGCATTTCAAGAAGTGCCCCCACGACAGCTTCTGATAAGTAATCCGCTTGAATTGGTTCTGTCATTTTGACCGAAATTCGGAATACATTTGTTGCCTTTGTACTCGATACGAGTGAATATAACTTCGCCACATTATCAAGCTTACTCCAATAAAATGCTTGGTAATTATCATTCATCTACCATCGTCCTTACTTTTTAAATCTACATCGCAAAAATCAATGCTTTATAGCTAATCATACAATAACTAAGATTATAAATCTACCAATTCAATTAAAACAATTTTACTTTTTTTACTTCTTTTTATTCATCTCTTGAGATAAAACTTCTCCATTTGTAGAACAAAAATAATAATCTAAATGTTTACTTATATAAATTGTAAAAAATTATGAATTTTTTAAATAAAAATGATTGATTTATCCTTAAAAATCGTCTAATATATGATTCATGAGCAATAAAACGTTAATAAATTAGCTATTCCCCCTCTCTTTTGTTTCGATGATTCTCATCTAAACATTTTGTTTTTGCTCAAAAAGTTTATAAATACTAAACATAATGTTGAATAAAATTACGAAAATCAAAATTTGAAAGGATGATTACTTTTGAAAAAAATTTCATTATTAACTTTAATTATGGCATTAGGGGTGATGACAGGATGCCAAAATCAAAATGAAATACCTGCCATTGAACCACTTGAAGAGGAGGTAGTTAAAACCGTTTCTGAGACAGTTAAATTAAAACCAGATTTTATTGAGGGAGAAGATTACGATGAATTGGGGGGAGCAGATTCTTATAACTTTTTAGGTGATAACGCTACTTCACGATTTTATGTTAATCCCGATTTTTATCGATTAAAATCAGACGAAACCTTAACCCTCATTGAAGGTTTTAAAACGATGCAACAAACAACGGAATGGTCATGTGGAAACGCCGTTTCTTTAATGACACTTTGGAATATGGGAAAAACTGATTTAACAGAATGGGATATCGCACTTGCCATGGGTTCAAGTGTTGACGATGATACGGAAGGCGCTCTTCCTGGAAGTGCTAATAACTTTCATGAATATGGCACAACCGTTGAAGACATGTACAACTTCTTTTCTAATTTAGAAGGATTTAAAGTATTAGAAACAAGTTATCGCGCTGATTATACCGAGGCTGACTTGGTAAGTGAAGAGGATGGAGCAACCCCTTCTAATATCGGAAATCTAAAACCGACCTTCTCTTCATCATCTTTATACGCTTCAGAAAATAGTGACGATACTGAAGCTTGGGTTGACGATGCTAAAGATTCTTACTTCGTCACATGGCTAACAGGACACTTAAAAGCAGGAAGACCCGTTATGGTTGAATGGGGAGACTGGGATGGTCATTGGGTCTCTATTATTGGATATGATAACAATGGAACACCAAGTACTGGAGATGATACCTTAATTTTTGCTGATCCTTATGATACATCAGACCATTGGCAAGATGGATATGCTATTTTTCCACTTGAACGCTTCTTCTATATGTGGCAAGATCGTAAAGTTGCACCTAAACCTTATCAATTACAACCCTTCATCGTTGTTGACAAAGTGACAGAATAAAAAAGAGTCTCAGGTAACTGAGACTCTTTTTTTATTTCAAATAATCGTTTAATCCTTTCATTCATACTTTTTGGCTCATTCTTCTTTATGAATATAAAAACGATATAAATTGACTTCGCTCTTTCACCCTTCTAGATGAAGAGGTTTCTTTCATATGGCGCGTCAATAATAAGCTCTGCTTCGCACGAGTCATCGCAACATAAAATAATCGGCATTCTTCCTCTTGATTAATCCCATCAAAATCGAGCGGGAACATCCCCTGACTCATAAATGGAATAATCACATGATCAAACTCAAGCCCCTTCGACTGATGCACCGTAATAATTGCAAGCTTATTTTCCTCTTTCATGACACGATCAAGTTCACTGCTTGATAACGCCATCAAATTAAGCATTTGAATCCAAATTTCTAAATTTGGTTGATGTGGATTCGTATGATGCAGGCGATGATAGGTCGCCTCAATGTAATTAAGTAACTCTATGATACTTTGCTTATGTGCTTCATCCTCACACTCAAAAGCATCTATTAAACCTTTCATCGCAACATGTGGCGGCTGTGTTTCAAAACAGTCTTGAATTTCTTTTAACCTTTGAATCGCTCCCCATAAATGAGGTTCATAAAATTTCATGACTTTTTTACGGTTTTCATGATGCGTCATTAACAAATCCATACTTTTAACGAGCACATCTTTTGTTGCTAAAATATCATCCATCGCATTATGCGTCGGCTCATGACTCACACCAACATAGGCGCTGACGGTATCTAACTTATGATTTTTCAAATCTGGATACAGGCGCCTAACAATATCTAAGGTATCATAATAGCCCATTGAATTTTCAAACATCAGACCTAAACGATTCATCTGACTACTCACAATTTTTAAATCATATTGAACATTATGACCAATCAATAAAGCGCCTTCTACAAACGCTTGAAACTGTAAAAAGACTTCTCTCGCCTCTTCGCCATGTTCGTTTAAATAGTCATCACTAAATCCGTGCACCAAAGCTGAGTCTCCAACCGAGTGGCTCGGTTTAATAAATCGTTCAAATGAACGAGTATACTCACCATTCACCAATTCAATAGCTGCAATTTGAATAACTTCATCTTGAGTCACATCAAGACCCGTTGATTCCACATCAAAAATGACAATTCGTCCCTTTTCAAACTGCTTCTTTAATAATCCATACGGTTCTTCATACTCATAAGCAGCTTCTTGAAACAAATCAATCATTCTCATCCCATAACTAACATATCGTTGACGATACGTTTGATTAAATAACTCAGGAGATACCTCAGGACAAATAAGTGGCAACAATCGTTCAAGTGATAAATGATCAAATGGATTAAGTTGAAATTTGACAAAGGCAAGTAAGTCTTTTACGACTTTGCGTCTAAATAAACTTAAATCTTCAATCAAATAACAGGGAATCCCCACATTTCTTAAAAAATTTGAAACTTGAATATTTTGCTTATTTGTTCGCGTTAGAATCACAGTATTAGCGAGGTCATCTAATCGATAATGCTTTAGGTGATCGATAATAAAATCCATTTCCTCTTGTTGGGTCTGTGCTTCATAAAAGACAGGCCGACCTCCCACTTCCTCATTCGCTGCCTCAATCACGCGTGGGGATAGCCTCGGATTAATTAAGCGTGCTTTTTTCGCATTTTCTAAATAATTGGCACTCATTTGAACTAATCGTTTCAAAGACCGATAATTTAGGGATAACTCCAATCGTTTTGGATTAAATGTCGTCATAATTTGTGACAAAATCAGTTCTGGATTTGAATCACGCCACTCATAAATGGTTTGATTGAAATCCCCAAAAACACTAAATTGCTTTCCTTTTGCTAATTTTTCAATCAGTTGATATTCAAATTGGGAGGTATCTTGTACTTCATCTACCATCACCACCTTAAATCGCCCACGCCAACGTTCTAAAATCTCCTCATCTTCTAGTAATTCGCTAGCATAAACAATCAAATCATTAAAGTCAACAAGGTGATTTTCAAGAAGATACGTTTGATATGTTTCATATAACCAACAACCATACTGAGCTAAAAATCCAAGGGTATATGCTCCAGCATCACTTCTTCTATTCGAATATTGAAGTTTTTGTGCTTTTTCAGATTGATGAAAAGAGGCGACCACTCTTTTATAATCGTCACGATACGCTTTTGGAATCATTAAGCGATATAGTTTCAATTCTTGCAAATATTGATAGGCCAAATCGGCAATGACATAATCATCTTTCATTAACTGACGCACTAAAAACTTTCCATCCTCTTCATCCATCACCGAAAAATCACGCGAAATCTTACCGAAGTTTTTCGCTTCTTCTTTAATGAGTTGAAAACAAAAACTATGAAACGTTTTAACGAAAACCTCTTTGGCCAACCCATTCGTTACTTTTAGCAATCGTTCTGCTAATTCATGACAAGCTTTATTCGTAAAGGTTAAGCACAATATCTCTTTCGCCTCAATCCCCTGATTAATAAATCCCGCTACTCGTAATGAAATAACTTTCGTCTTCCCTGTTCCTGCCGGAGCCATGACTAATAAATTATCATTTAGGTTAGAAACGACCTCAGATTGTGCGTCATTTAAACCCGTTAACTCTTCTTCTAAATTCATGAAACATCACTCTCACTTCATTATCTATCCCGATACAAAACGATTGTTCCTTAGCAGTTATGTTGGGTTGCTCAAACAAAATACTAAGACGCAACATTTTAAAATCATAATCAGTTCTTAAACCCTTAAACCCTTTTGTATCGAGGATCCTATAGTCTAATAAAAAGAGGCTTAAAAAAATGCTCTAGACTTCTATCTCCTCTTACCTTAACACTATCCTTTCATTTTATGCAAGTCTCTCTCTCCCTATATCTAATATACCATTATTTCCCTCATAGAATTCAAACGAATATTCGTTTTTTTCTTGTATAATATAAAATAGATGACATTAATCTTTTAAATTCGACATCAGGTTTATACAGGAGGACTTTTAACTATGACTGCCGGAACGCATCAACGAGGTGGCCTACTTTGCGGACTTGTGACCCACCATCTTTTTATTGCCCCTTATTACGAGGAGGCTAATCTTTATTCTAAAATTTTCATTATCACCCTTTATTGTCTTGCGACCACCGTCGGGTCATTATTACCCGATATCGACATGACAGGATCTCAAATGGGAAAACTTTTTCCCTTTATCTCAAAATTCATTGCTAAAAACTTTAAACATCGAACACTGACTCATAGCTTTCTTTCTATCGCCTTCTTTTTTGTTTTAATTGCCTGCGCTCCATTACTAGACGTCGGAAATGAGTTTTATATTATTATTACCTGCGGCTTAATGCTTGGTCATATTTCACATATTGTACTTGATTTATTCACGCATCAAGGGGTTTGCTTATTTTATCCGTGTAAGAAAAAAATTAAACTCGCCAACTTTAAAACAGGTGCCAAAGGTGAACGTTTCATCAGTCAAATGCTCTTAATCAGTATGGTACTTTACGTCCTTTATGAAACTTATACAACCATGGTTTACGCCATTCATCAATAAAACCCGTGAAAATCACGGGTTTTATTTTGTACTTGGATATTTAATCGCATTCTTTTCTAATTTCTTTAAAATAATGTCTTTGACATCTACTTCTAATACATCAGCCATTTGCATGCAATAAATCATCACATCTGCTAATTCTTCAGAAACATGTTCTGCATCAAAGTCATTATTCCACTGAAAGCATTCTAACAATTCAGCTGCTTCAATTGAAATAGATTTTGCTAAATTTTCTGGAGTATGATAAGGTTTCCAGCCACGATCATCTCTAAATTTGATAATTTCTTTCATTGTCTCTTTCATGATAGAAGTCCTCACTTTTATAGTTTCAGTTTATTTTAACATATTTAAAATATCGTGATACTACCACTTTATTATTTTGTTTAATCTTCATACTCTATAGTAACTTAAATAAAGGAGTGATGACGATGAATAAAAATTCAAGCATCTATAAACTCTATAAAAAACTCAAGTATGAATGGGGACACCTCGACTTTGCCACTAAATGTATTTTTTTCATTGGAATCCTCCTTCTTTTCCAACTGATTTATGCTATTTTTGTTCCAGCTAATGCGCTAGATTCCACCACTCAGATTGTCTTTAGAACAAGTACCTCAAGTATCTTTGGTTTTATTCTTGGGATGGCTCATAGCTATTCAACTAAAAAAGCATCGCCACCTTCTGAAGAATCTGAAGATCATGAGAAACAAGAGTTTGTATTCAATAAAGATATTAATTTGAATAAAGCAACTCACGTTAGAATTTTGTTTTCAACAACGGTGTGCATCATTTGTATCATTGTTTTAATGATTGCTAATCGAACGAATAATCTAAGTTATCAAGAAGGGATTATTCAACTTCGCGACTTGATTTCAACAACCATTGGATTTTTAATCTCAAAAGCTTCTCATCATCATTAAAAAATCCTCCTATTAAGAGGATTTTTTTTTAATAATACGGCTAAAGAAACTATAAAAAGAGTTCCCCATCCACTTTAAATAAAAGGGCACATCATTCTCTTCATAGTAAACTTGTACATCATAACCATGTTCTATCCAATACTTTCGATCTCTTGGAAGGATATTCATGGCTAATGTTTTCTGCACCTGAAATGCGATAACCTGATCCTTTGTTGGAATCCACTCCGTTTCCTCCCCTTCTTCCACCGCTTTAATAAAAAATTTCAACTCTTTTCTACTGACCGCTTCATCCCAAGTTTTTACGTTCCGCTTCACTCGACCACAAAGATGCATCCCCCAAAAAGTTGCGACTTTTTCCATATAGTCTAGAACTTCATCGGCATATCCCCCTGCTGTTGTGGTCATTAATAAAACTGGTTTTTTTACTAATTCTGGACGATGATACCACTTGCAGGTACGGTCAATAAATCGTTTAAGTTGTCCACTCACGCCTGCCATGTAAACAGGTGACGTTAAAATAATTCCATCCGCCTGCCCCAGTTTTTCTAAAATCCCGATCACATCATCTTTAATCGGGCACCGGTCACTTAAGATACAAGCCTCACACCCTTTGCAATCTTGAATCAAGTAATTTGACAGATGAATGATTTGCAAAGAAATTCCCGCTTCCTTTAATAAGGGAGCCGCCGATTGAATGAGTTGATATGTATTTTTTTGACGCCCACTACTTGAAATTGCGATAACTTTTTTCAAAATATCACCTCGTAACTTTATTTACCAATTGTTTGCATGATACAATACAAAAATAAACAGGAGGTATCTTATGAGAAAAAACAAACTATTAATTACTGTTCGTTACTTAAGTTTACTCACGGTTATTTTTTCTTTCATTAGTCTGAATGAAACATTATCGATTTTTATTATCTTAATGCTGTTATGCTTACTTATCAATAGTCAGTTTCGTTTTTTCTCGCTTCGTCAAGCACCTTATATTATATGTTCGTTAGTTGTTGATTTAATCTTATTTATTTGTTTAAGTTCGTATCAACCGCAAATGGTAGCCTATTATTTTATTTTACCGATACTTGATAGTATTTTACTGTTACCAAGACGTTATCATCTTTCCTTGTCTTGTTTAATCGGAATGATCTTGCTATTTTTAATTTCTCACTCTTTCACATTAAATCAGATAACTTCTTTATTTGTGTTTCTCATCGTTGCTTTTTTAGGGCTTTATATTAAAGAAGAACATGAAAAGAAATTAGATGCTCAACTTTTATATGATGAACTTCGAATTTCTGAAGAAAAATTAAAACAGGCTAAAGAAGAATTAGAACTTTACGGGGCTTCAATAACAGAACTTGCCGTTTTAAAAGAGCGAAATCGAATTTCACGTGATATTCATGACAGTGTCGGACATGCTCTCTCAACAGCCATCATTCAATTGAATGCGATGGAAGTTATCGCCTCAAAAGAGAATTCAAGTGTTGCTCCTCTGGCTTTAAATTTACGTGAATTTTTAAAAAATTGTTTACAAGAAGTTCGTGAGGCCATTTCGACTTTAAAACCGAGTGAGTATCAAACGTATCAAGAGTTATATCGGATTGAAGAATTAATTGAGAATTTTAAAAAGTTATCTGGGATGAATGTCAGACTGACGATTTCTAAACAAAAATGGGAACTAAGCCCGAAAATGGGATTGACACTATATCGTGCCATTCAAGAAACATTGTCGAATGCACTCCGTCATGGTCAAGCAACGGATGCGTCCATTTCAATTCATTTTTCACCTGATCATGTGGTGTTAACGGCTGAAAATAATGGAATTGGCTGTCCTAATTTTCAAAAAGGGGTCGGTTTAACGAGTATGAGCGAGCGTGTCAGTGAGGTCAATGGGAAGGTTCACTTTATCCCTTCTACAGTTGGCTTTAAAATAAGAATTACGATTCCAAAGGGAAAGGGTGAAAGTTATGATTAGGATTTTAATTGTTGATGATGAAGCGCTAATTCGTGATGGACTTCGTTTAATGTTGTCGTTATTTGAAGATATTGAGGTCGTAGCAACAGCGTCAAATGGTGAGGAAGCCCTGAAGGCCTGTCAATCACACCCGGATATAGATCTTGTTTTGATAGATATTCGCATGCCTTTATGCGATGGAGTTCTTGGAACACGTTTGATTAAAGAAGCTTTTCCAAAGATAAAAGTGTTGATTTTAACCACGTTTAAAGATCAATCTTATATCCAAGAGGCGATGCAACTCGGTGCAAGTGGCTACTTATTAAAGGATAGTTCGCATGAGGTGATTTATGAGGGAATTAAATCTGCCATCATGGGGAATGTTATTTTTCATCCGGAAGTTGCAACTCAACTGTTAAATACGCAAACGACTTCAATTAAAAGTGATGCACAATTTTATGAGCAGTATCGTTTAAGCGAAAAGGAGCTGATGATTATTCGTGAGATTGCAACAGGATTAACAAATAAAGAAATCGCCGCCAAACTCTTTTTATCCGAAGGAACGATCAAAAATCATATCACGAATATTTTATTTAAACTTGAGCTTCGAGATCGCACTCAAATCGCCATTTTTGCATTTAAGAATGGATTAGCATAAAAAAACATCAGTTTCTACTTAGACTGATGTTTTTTTATTTCCCTATAAGGTCATTTTTTCTAAGTAAGTGACTTAAGTCACCCCCTACTATGACGATGGGTTATGGAATTGATATCCAGTTATGACTATAATGAAGGTATCAGATGATAAAATCAGGGAGGAAATAACATGAGTATTGTTAAGGTGAGTAATGTAACGAAACGTTTTAATGACAAACTTGTTTTAGATAATATCAGTTTTGAAATTGAAGAGGGTGAAATTTTTGGACTTATCGGACCGAATGGAGCCGGAAAATCGACGTTGATTAATATTATGACGACACTCGTTGAGGCGACAAATGGAAGTGTTGAAATTGGGGGCTATGATATTGTGAAGCAACCGATTGAGGCGAAGTCTTTAATCGGTCTTGTTCCTCAGGAGTTAGCGTTGATGGAGGAAATGACGGCCTATGATAATTTGTTATTTTTCGGTTCTCTTTATGGTCTAAGTTACAAGGTGCTAAAGGAACGTATTAATGAGGCTTTAATGGCAACCGGTTTAATGGATCGTAAAAAGGAGAAAGTTAAAAAGTTTTCAGGAGGGATGAAACGTCGATTAAATATTGCCGCTGCTTTGATGCATCATCCTAGAATTTTAATTATGGATGAGCCCACTGTTGGGGTTGACCCACAATCTCGTAATCATATTTTTGAGTTTACGAAAAAGATTTGTAAGGAACGAAACACAACAGTGATTTATACCTCTCATTACATGGAAGAGATTGAGGAGCTTTGTTCAAAAGTTTTCATCATGGATTTAGGTAAAGAAATTGCGTCTGGAAGTCAGGAACAAATTAAATCCTTATCTGGAGAACAAACAAAGGTCATTCTAACGGTCGGTCATCTAAGTGGGGAAATCGTTCTAAAGTTACGAGGACTTGAGGGTGTTTCATTAGTAACGGAAGAAGGTAATCAAGTGACGTTAACGATTAATAAAGACTTCAAATTAACGTCCGCTATTGCATTACTTGAGTCATATTCTTCGCAGTTACAAGGGATTCGTTACGAAGAACCTCGTCTTGAAGATGTGTTCTTATGGTTAACTGGGAAATCGTTACGCGACTAAGGAGGAAGAGTGATGCGATTATTAATGTGGCTTTATGTGAATTTGAAAGTCGTTTTTAAGCAGTTTCCAATGACGATTTTGTATATGCTTGGACTGCCCTTATTCATTGGACTTTTAATGGGGAATATGATGACCATCCTGTTTGCAAATCCAAATTCGATGGAACCTTTACCTCTACAAATCATAGATGAGGATCAATCTACCTTATCGAATCAGTTGATTTCATTTTTAAACGATGAGTCAATGTCTTCCTACTTTATCATTTCAAATGATGAACGTGCTTCGACTTTAGTTATCCCCGATGGTTATGAAGAAAATCTTTTAACGGGAATGGGTGGTGAGTTAGTTTTAGAAGAACTCAATACGAATAAACATATGTTATCTCTTACTGTAGCAAAGTCAATTCTCGATCAGTACCACGAAGGTCTTTTTAGAAGTTTATCCACAGATAATCCCGAGCAATTATCTTTAATTTATGATAACACCAGTTTAAAATCTGTTTATATCGAATCTGCTCTTGCCTTAAACTCAACCACGTATTACTCTGTTGGAATGATGTCTTTCTTTGTCTTCATGATGATCATGAACATTTCAGGAGCTAGTTATAAAAGTGCGGAGCTTGGACTTGATAAGCGAATGTATTCAGCCCCGCTTACACGAGTCCGTATGTTTAATTATGATTATTTAGCAAATTTACTATATTGTGTTATTTTATTAAGCTTTTACGTTTTGGTTTACCGAGTCCTTGGATATTCATTTGAGGGACCTATTGCTCTGTTACTTTTACCTATTTTGGCAACCTCTTGTTTTATGGTAAGTGTCGGATCATTTATTGGTCACTTTTTCTCCGCTAAATATGGAAACATGTTGGCGTTAATTTTATTCTTTTTACAAATTTTTATCGGTGGCACCTTCTTACCGACTGACAGTGTCGCAACCTTCTCTCCGTCTTATTCGATTACTAAAATGTTTCAAAACTATATTTTATATGGAACGTGGGAAAGTTTAAAAACACCATTCCTAATGACGATAGCAATTGCGCTTAGTTTATATTTAATGACCTGTTTAAAAGAAAAATATCGTTTTTGGGAGGTAAAAAGATGATTCGATTAGCTTTAGTTCATATTAGACGTTATCTTAAAAATCCTATCTTATTGTTAATGATGGGACCTATTCCTTTATTTCTTGTCCTCGGTTCTCTATTTTTTTCAGATAGTGATCAAATAACTCCAAATGTTGCTTATGTTTTAGAATCAAATGGCATTTATGAAATAGAACTGTTAGAAAATTTAGGCGTTGAAGAAAAATTTATTTATCACGATCAAGAATCTGCACTTGAGGGATTAATGGCGAATGAGTTAGCAGGTGTCATTATCATTCCAAAGACGTTTTCAACTGACATTGAAGGTGGTGTCAAACCGCAAGTTGAAATTTTAAAAACAACGGAGGGCGCTGGAACAGCAGAAGTTGAAATTCAAATTGAACAACAAATTAACACTTGGCTAACTGACTACTATAACCTGAATCCGATTTCACTGATAACGACAAAAATCGAGTTCAAAGAAAAGCCTGTTGATATGAGTATGACGATGTTTATCGTGATGATCATTTATTTCATGTTCATCGGTGCCACCTCACTCGCAAAGGATGTGTATCAATTAAAACAACAAAAGGTTTTACATCGTGCGTTGAGTACGGCGAACAAGGATATTGAGATATTTGGTGGGTTAATTTTGGCGATGTGTTTCATTCAGGGAATTTGTTTTACGATTGTCTATTATATTGGGATGATGGTCTTGGATGTGTCAATGCCAAATCCATTGCTTCCACTTTTATTGATGTTTAGTATGTCGTTTGTTGCGTCGAGTCTTGTTATTTTTGTCACACGTGTCGTGAAAAATCCAAGTTTAATTGAGATGTCAATCGTTATGTATGCACTCGTCGGGTTTATTTTATCGATGCTTAGTATTAACCTGTTCGATTTCGGTTTTGAACCAACGCTCATGATGAATATCGCGAAGCTATTCCCGATTTACTGGGCATTTGATACAGCCCTTAATCTAACATTATGGCCGAATCTAATCATCATTTTGCTGTTTGGTGTGGCTTTCTTAAGTGCTGGAAGCTTCAAACTTAAAAACTTTATTCAAAATTAAATAAGTATCCTAACTAACCATCACGAATCATTTTTTTCATTTAATACTTCTACCAGAAACTTAACGTACTAAATACACTTGACCTATCACTACTAAAAACACAAAGGATATTCTCCTGTGATACTTACACGATACTTCATTTTACCCCATCAAAAAAAGCTAATTCATCTCACTTGAATTAGCTTTTTTAATTTAAATAATGATTCCATTACAATGATCAATTTCATGTTGAATGATTTGTGCAACGAATCCGGTAAACGTTCCTTTTTGTTTATTAAATTGCTTATCTAAATATTCTACCTCAATGGTTTCATATCGTGTTGTTTCTCTAAATCCAACAAGTGATAAACAGCTTTCTTCTGTCACATAACTTTTTTCTTTTTTTACGATAACGGGATTAATCATTGGAACAATGATCTCCCCAATCGCAAAGACGATGATGCGTTTTTTAATCCCAATCATATTGGCGGCCATGCCCACACATCGCTCTAAATTAGCTCGTAACGTATCGATTAAATCTTCAACAACCGCTAAATCTGCTTTTGTTGCAGGAACTGATTTTTGTGCTAAAAATTTTTCATCTTTCATAATCGGTCTAATCATTGTCTACCTCCTAATATCTCTTCGCGTAACCACATCTCTTACAGAGTTCTTCGACTGCTACACGATTTGAAAAGCCATCATACATCGCCTTGGCACGCTCACTTTCTAAAATATCATGCAGCGGTGTTTCAAATACATTTCCTAAAGGAATTTTCCCTTCACTATCTAAACAGCAAGGCACCACTGTTCCATCCGCCTGAATTCCAATATGATCGCGAAGACCGTAACAGAACATTTTCTCACTAATCACCTCGCGCTCTAAACTTGGCCATTCAAATTTATCCGCCATATTAATAAACACGCGATCACGAATTTTAACATTGTTCGTTTCCATGAGTTTTTCGTTTAGGCGATACGGAAGATGAAAGGCTTCTTCAATCAAGTCTAAAATCTGTTGGTTAAGTGTATTTTTCGCCTGTAATGCTTCGCCATCCATGTTCCAAAGTCGTAGATTGCAGTAGACAGGACGCACTGCTTGTATTTCATCAATAAAAGAAGCAATTTGCATCAGATAGTCTTTTAACGTTTGCGTTGATTCATTGGCTTCGAAAGAATGAACCGAGAAGTTAATTTGACGAAGTGCCGGTGATTGAATTAACGTTTCTTTTACTTTTCCAATCAAAACACCATTTGTCGTTAAATTAACCTGAATTCCCGCTTCATGACTCATTTCTAAAAAACGCCCAATTCGAGGATTTAAGAAAGGTTCTCCGAGTAAATGAAAATATAAATAATTCGTATAAGGTTTAACTTCTTTTAAAATATGTTTAAAATCGTCTTCATTCATGACTTTTCCATTTCGCCCGAGTGTAGCACTTGGACAAAAATCACACTTTAAATTACAACGATTCGTTATTTCGACATATATCTTTTTAAATCGGGGCATAGGACCTCTCCTTTAAATAATCTACACTTATTTTAGCACAGCTATCTCACATTTCAAACTCAATCCCACCACTGTCCATAGACAATCATTTCCAAATTAGTTAGAATAAAAGACACAATCAATTAAAAAGGATGATGATGAATGAAAGTAGGTTTAGTACTTGAAGGTGGCGGGATGCGCGGCTTTTATACAATGGGTGCACTAGATTATCTGATGGAACAAGGGATACTTTTTGATTATGTCATTGGCGTCTCAGCTGGGGCTTGTCACGGTGTTTCTTACGTTTCAAATCAAGCTAAACGAAGTTATCGTGTTAATACAAATTACTTAGGTGATAAACGTTACATTAGCTTTTCTAACTTTATTAAAACCAGATCTATTTTTGGGATGGATTTTATTTTTGATGAAGTTCCTCATAAACTAGACTTATTCGATTATGACACTTTCTTTAAATCCCCCTGTGAATTTAAACTGGGTGTAACCGATGTTGAAACTGGAAAACCGGTTTATTTTGATAAAACGGCACTTGATCATGATTGTACTGTTTTAAAAGCTTCCTCTTCTATTCCAGTATTTTCTCCTATTGTTGAGTATAAAGGGAAAAAATATTTAGACGGAGGAACATCTGATGCCATTCCTGTTAAAAAAGCATTAGAAGATGGCTGTGATAAAGTCGTGGTGATTTTAACACGTGATCGACATTATCAAAAGTCACCAGAACAATTTAGATTTGTTTATAAACGCGTGTTTAAAAAGTATCCCAAAATGATTGAATTACTAGACAATAGGCATAAAAATTATAATGAAACACTTGCTTATTTAAGAGAACTTGAAAGCGAAGGGAAAGCCTTGGTCATCGCACCAAGTCATCCCATTACGATTAGTCGTTTTGAAAAACATAAAGAGAATTTAGAACCGATTTATGCGATGGGGCGTAAGGATTTATCGAAGGAAATTTTAAAAATCAAAGAACTTTTAAAAAAGGCGTAGCGATGTCGCTACGCTTTTTTGATGACGAATTCTTTTCTAATACCGCGACTTAGTGCATATTGATAGGCAGCGGTTTTACTATTAAATGATTGTATTTTCAAAACGTTTAAAGGATAATAAATATCTTGATATTCACGATCTAAAACATCTAGGGTTTCTAAGACGATAAAAGGTGCGCCCAGTGCCGCCTCTAAGGTTTCATATTCGATCGCATCAAAGTCAATGACCCCCATTAACTCTTCCATGAGTTGGGCCATCAGTAGATCAAACTTTTGAACATCTAGTCTAAAATTAATTTTTTCCATAATATCAAGTAATTGATCGATGCTATTTCGAACTTCTTTAAGAGCTGCGGCGACTGACATGGCTTGTAAAATAGAACTCAATTCTGTGATTTGCACCGATAAACTTTCTAATATACCAAAATTATTTTCGAATCGTTGATACTCATTCAACAATTCATAATATTCTTCCTTGCTTAACACACAGTTTGCTATTTTAATAGATTGATGGACTCGGTCTTCACAAGAATCACATTGTTTTAACGTTTCATCCAACGCTATTCTTAATGATTTTATCACTTCTTTTTTTTCTAATTCATCCTCAACTTTCATCATTTCTTCTCACCCACTTTATTTAAGGTCAATCATTTCTCTACACCTTACATTTTATGAAAAAACGTCATTTATCATGACGAATTACATCAAAAAAAAGCAGGTGATTCAATCCTCACCTGCTTTTTAACGATTTAATTTCTATATTGAAACAAAACATGTATTTCACTATTATCAAATAGTCTCATTACCTAAGTCTTTTTAATACAAAGACATAACCATAGTCTAGGGGTCCCCTTCCCCACTAGCAGGATAAAAGTTTTTCAAGTGTGAAACACTTATCTGAGCTTATAAATCTCTAATTTCAATTTCTGTTCCTTCGGGTGCTTTAATTTTAAAGAGATATCCATCTTCAACTTTATAAACGATCTCGCCATTTTTGATTTTGAAATGTTCATATCCTAATTGTTGAATTCGCTCAATTTCTTCAAAAACATTATCAACTAAAAAACACAGATGAACGATTCCTTCATTTAATGAACTCCAAGGATTTAGCGTCTCGCCTTGTTTAGCTGTTTGAAGTTCAATCATAAAGTTTCCAAGTTTTAACCAGGTATTAAACGCTCGGTTATGGAAGTTTGGTGTTTCTTGTACGATTTCAAATCCTAAAATTCTCATATAAAACTCAAGAGATTCTTCATACTTTTCTGTTTGAATACAAACGTGATGCATCATTTTAATACTCATATTAAACTCTCCTATTCCCTTTACTCGTTGAAACTTAAAATCGCGTAGGGATGTCCTTCTTCATCATTTAATGATACATAGTATATCCCATCTAAAGAGACTGATGCTGGAATCATGATATCACCACATTTAGCTGCTTTTTTGTATTCAACACGGACACGTTTAATCTCTAACTCCTGCGGAAGGCATTCAAGTGCTAATGCTACATAGTGACTATTATTAACATGGCCGTTTGTATCAATTTGACACGGGCGAATGGTAACCTTCGGGAATGTATCCGTTGCCTTTGGTGCTTTAATCTTACGAGGCAAGTACTCCATTTCAAACTTTTCTTCAATCGGATATTTAGCAATTTCTTCCGTTGATAATTTAGCAAAACTTTCCGAAATCGTGTCCATAAATACGCCTCCAAGGTTGGCATAAGCTAGGACGTTATCCGCCTCATCATATAACACATAATTACGGTAACCAAAGCAACCTTTACACTCGTAAATTTGTGTTCCGACTTTAATCTTTTCACTTTCCTTTGGTAGACGATTAATTTCAATCTGCCACGACAAAATAAAGAAAGCTAAGTTTTGAGACTGAAAATAATCCAACCCAAGGCCAATATCTTCTAAATGAAATGTACTGCAATCTTGGAAATAATTAATTAAATGATGCAGCGTCAAGCCCCCATCTAATCCGACTTCACTATATCTTACACGACCTGCCATTAGATACATCGAAAATGACCCCTTCTTCTATTAAAAATATAATTTATTATATCAAAAAAGCATTAAAGTCATTGTAGACTTCAATGCTTTTTTTCGATTTCATACAAATTCTACACTTTAAATCATTCTAATTCCTTGTTCTTTTAATTTTTGTAAAATATCATTCGCTTCTTGAATATAGTGGCAATTTACTTTTTTCAATTCATGATTTTTAAATTCTAATACAACCGTCTTCAATTGATTTAACCGCGCTCTCTGTCCCTCTTTTAATCCACGAGTATCAAGACTCGCTGCCCTTAATAAGGATTTGGGCTTAATACAAGGTTCCCCATCTAATATAATAATGTGTTTTTCAGTTAACACTAACTGACGATTTTCATAAATGATGGTTTCCTCTGATAAATAATCAAGCGCAATCCCAATTGACATCGGTTCTTCATGTGAAATCAACACTACTTCATCTGATTTCATAAAGGCTACAAATTGTTTAAATAATTTAATCCCGTGATAAAGTAATGAAAAAGTTACTAATACTAAAATGCCAACCATCACAAGCAATAAATAGCCAACAATCTGGGAGAAACCTTGAACCGGATTTAAACTATTTTTTTGATGAATGATATAAGTTCCATATCCTAAACCTGCCGTTATCACGCCTAAAATAATCCCATATCCGAAATAACTAACCCCTGATCGTACAAACCCATTCGTAATATACTGCTTCAAATCAACTTTGACTGCTCCCATCTCCGCTCCCCCATTAACTAATAAATTAAACTCCATCTAAAATGCTCTTTTTCCGCTTGTGGACTTTCTAGTGTTTGCTTTTCACTTTCTTCGTTTTTGGGTTCTACATTTTGGCATCCTCCTAGTATTAAAATCAGTCCCATTACAAGCATGATTTTTTTCATGTCGCTTCACTTCCTTATTAAATTTGAACATCTTTTCTAACTTACCCAAATCATAGGAAATAAAACCTTAATTTTTTCCTAATCTTGATGAGGTATCCAATCTTATTATTAAGCTCATCTTAGCACACAGCGCTTACAAAAAATATCGAAATCATTTCTTTTTATATGGATTTTTTTGATTTTTAATCACAAAAAAAGACTGTCCTTAGATAGCCTCTTAATCTTCTAAACCTTTTCTTTTTATAAAAACCCTCAAAATCTAATCAGACTTTGAGGGTTAAATGTGATTATTTTTGATTTTTTGCTTTATTATTTTCTAATGCCATGATTCCTAAAATGTATCCAAACTCACCAAATCCGCATATTTGTCCAATACAAGCCGGCGCTGTAACTGATTGATGACGAAACGCTTCACGAGCATGGACATTTGAAAGATGAACTTCAACCGTTGGCACATCTGCGATTGCTTTAATAGCATCATGAAGAGCATAGCTATAATGAGTAAAGGCACCTGGATTGATGATCACGCCATCATAGTGTTCAAAGTATGCCTTTTGTAACCATTCAATGATCTGTCCTTCATAATTACTTTGAAGAACTTCAATTTCATGACCACGCTTTGTTCCTTCTTCTTTAAGATAGCCAACGATATCAGCATAGCTACGGCTTCCATAAATTCCTTTTTCACGAATCCCAATCATATTTAAGTTTGGTCCATTTAACACTAAAATTTTCATTATGATATCTCCTCTAAGTCTAGCACTTTAACTTTTATTGAATACTAAAACATCCCTAGAGTCAACCATTCCTAGCTACTTTAGTAATTTAGCTAAGTATTTTGATTTCATTTGTTCACTTGCCATCGCTTGTTTAAGTGGCGGTAAGTTTAAAATAGCCTGTAAGATGGCCGCCATTGCACGATGTGAACCAAACGCTTGATTATCGAAAATTAAATCTTGTAACTGCCCTTTTTCAATCGCTTGTAAGACAACACGATGGACAGAATTAACAGGTGTGATCACACGTTTTCCACGGTTTTTAAGCATGATACTTTTATTAAAACAAGCGCTTACACAAACACCACATCCTAGACAAACTTCTTCATTCACCTGATATTCAAAGCGCTCTGTTGACTTTCCTTCATCGACTTTTACTTTCGAAATTGCATCAATTGGACAATCACGCAAACATCGTCCACATTTCACACACGTTTCATGATTAATTGATGGAATAAAATTTGTTGTTTCAACCGGATGAAGATTTCCAAACTTTTTCGCTGCTAATAAAGCCTCACAACAGCAACCACAGCAGTTGCAAATAAAGGTTGGATTATTTTGAACATTCTCACCGCATTGAACTAGTTTATATTCATAGGAACGCTCTAAAACGTCTAGACATTCAGAAGCATCAATTTCCCTTGCATAACCATACTTAATTAATGATTGGGCCGCACCACCAAACGTTAAACAGACATCAAGTGGAGCATTACAGGCTTGATTCATATGTAACATCTTATGACGACAATAACAATCACCTAAGGCAATATGTGAAGCCGATTTAATAATGTGTGAGGCTCTTTCATAATCTAAAATTGAAACAGTATTTTCACGACTTAAGACTGATTCATTGACATAAACACGTCCAAGTTTGGTGTCCGTTGAGTAAAATAAATCCTTAACAAAATCTTCTTCTACATTCAAATATTGATAATATAATTCAGCCAATGCTTTTTGATTCACATTTTTTCCGATTCGCATCAATGAAAACTCAAAAAAACCTGCCATTGGAGGAGGTAGCATAAAAAGACGATCTTCTTTTGTTTCCATATCTAATAAAATGGCACGAGAAGCTAGTTCTTCTAAGATTTTTTCCGTTTCGTCTAGTGGTAATTTCCACGCCTTCGAGGCTCTTGCTGAGTTAAATGGACGAACCGGTAATTTAGAAACTAAATCTGCTTCACGTTCAGAAAATAACAGTTTTAAAATTTCATTCAATGTTTCACTTTTTGGAGCTCCTTGAGGGTATTTATTAATTCTCTCTTCTAAACTTTTATAGGCATCTTTTGCAACTAAATGTGACACGTCTTCACTCCCTTCCATTTTTCATAAAATTTATTCTATTGTAGACTTCTTACACTTAAAATATTCAAAAAGCGTGACATCATCGCTCTTTAAATTAATTATTTTTCAAAAAAATCCGGTGTTGCTAAACCTTTTCCTGCTTTTTCACCCACTCCAATTCCAATTTCTTTTAACTTAGTTGATAAAATATTCTCATGATATCACTTTGCGTTCATCCATAAATTCATATACTGCTTATTTAGCAGGATCTGTACCACTCTTTGTTAGTCATTAGCCTTCTATCTCATTAAATTTAGGACTTTATTCATCTATTTATTTAAATTACTTCACTCAACATCCCTTCAAAAAAATATTTTTATGTCTTTTTTTCGCTAAATTTCTACTTTTTTATTGACTTTAAAATCATTAGTCGGTATATTATTTACAAATAGGAACCCTTTAAGATAGCTCACGAGAAGCTATTAAGGTAAAATAATACGTTTTATAAAGTGTGAAAATGCATGACTTCTATGTTGCTTTTTTACTTATATCGTTGTATTCATTTGAGCCTTAATTTCGTGACATCCTTCATGAAATTAAGGCTTTTTTTACTGGGTCCTAGCATCTTATATGAGGAGAGGATTTAACAATGCGTCAAAAAAAATCAAATAATCGTTTAGCGATTCATATGGCAATTGCCTTAGTTGCTGGATTAATTACAGGATCATTATTCTTAATTTTACGTGAAAATTTATTAGCAGGTGGCAATGCCGATCTTTGGGCAACCATTAATAAAATTTTATTCCAAGATATCAGTGCTGAAGGAGCAACAGATGCATTTGGAATCTTCTATATTTTAGGTCAATTATTCTTAAATTCAATGCAACTTGTGATTGTTCCAATGGTATTTACATCAATTGCTTTAGCAATGTGCCGTATCTCTGATACGAAAACACTTGGACGCTTATCTTACAAAACAATCGGTGGATTCTTAGCAACTTCAGTCTTCGCCTTATTACTTGCTGGTGTTGTTGGATTAGTTGCTAATAAATTTGGAATCTTTAATGTAAGCATCGATAATATTACCGCTCAAACAGGCACAACAGGTTCTAACCCATTATTAATCTTCGTTAAAGCTATCCCAAATAACATTACATCAGTCTTTTCAACAAACGGAAGCATTCTTTCAATCGTATTCTTAGCTGTTGTAACAGGTTTATCAATTAATCATTTAGGTGATCAAATTTCAGTTTTAAAGAAACTTCTTGAAGATATTAATAAAATTATCACGGTCTTCTTAACATTCTTAATTACAAAATTCGGTCCATTTGCTATCTTCGTCTTATTAACGAGAACATTCGCCATTTATGGTGTTGAACACTTGAAACCTGCCTTAGCTTATGTCGTAACAGTTGTTTTAACCTTATTATTCTTCTTAGTATTTGGTTATGCATTATTCATTTTAATTGCAACTCGTTTAAATCCAATGCCATTCGTTAAGAAAATCTCTAAAGTTGCGATGTTTGGATTCTCAACATCATCTTCTGCTGCAACATTACCTTTAAACACAAAGACAACAACAGAAGAACTTGGAGTAAACAAAGAAATTGCTTCATTCATCTTACCACTTGGAATGACTATTAATATGAACGGAACTGCCATTATGCAAGTCATTGCAGCCATCTTCATCGCTTCAAGTGCTGGATATGAAGTCACATTTGGAAGTATTTCATTAATCGCTATCCTAGCTTTAATCGCTTCAATCGGAACGCCTGCTGCTCCTGGTGCTGGTGCTGTTATCTTGTTTACGGTATTATCAGGAATGGGATATCAAAATGATGCTGCTTTACTAGCTTACTCATTAATCTTAGCAATCAACCGTCCAGTTGAAATGTTAGTGACGGCCCTAAATGTCGTTGGAGATTCTGCAACAGCTGTTGTTGTGGCAAAATCAGAAAACAGTTTAGATGAAAAAGCTTATTACACTGAAGTAAAATAATAAAAAAAACGTCAATCTAGTT
>NZ_AEXQ01000069.1:0-51252 GCF_000191865.1 Turicibacter sp. HGF1 | reverse complement strand
TTTTTTATTGCTCTTTTATGAGTAAAAATGATTGAAGGGTGGGTCTTCTTAAAAGGGCTGCCACCTCATTAGAGCGGTTAAGTCCTTGGTTAACATGTAAAGTTAGACGATCGGCAAAACGGTAAGTGCCGTTATAGAATTGACTACAATAGTTGGGTTGAGTCTTATCATTTGACGTAATGCCTCGGCAGTGGCCAGATAGTTGTAATTCAACCGGATAATCGGTAACAACTGATGCAAGAGTCGGTTCATGAAGTAATAAAATGTTAAAGGTATTAGCATCGCTGTTCTGTGCTAGAAGGGTTTGAAGTGGAGGCGTTGTGGTTAATGAATTAACACCGATTAACGTGATAGATTCGCTTGAACCATTGTATAAAGGTAAGGATTCGTTTTTTAGAACTCTAAAGCCGGCATTCGTTAGAAGGTCGGTTATGGCCTGTTCATTTTCTAAATCATCGTCTCCAAGAACTGCTACTTTTGCTAAAGGGCTCTGGATGTTTGAAAGTAACTTTGAAGCTTCATTACTTAGAGCTGATGAGATAGTTCCCTTTTGAAACAGTCCTCCTGTGAAAATCACGATATCTGGATTTAAACGGTTGATTTCATTCACTGCTTTTTCAAATACGGATAAATCTTCTTCATTCTCAAGTAGTGTATCTCCAAATTGAATGAGGCGGATTCCATCAAAGGTAGTTGGAATATTCGGGTTTTTTATAATCGTTTCATCCACTTTGATCGAAAATTTTAAGATACAAAGCGAGTAGAAGAAAAAGAGTATGATAAGACCTGCGACCGTTAAAACATAGATAGGAAATTTTTTCACGTTTTACTCATCCTTTACCAAAAAATCTAAATATATTTTATTATATCACAGATTAATTCGGTTTGGGAAAATGCATTAAACGTAAAAGAGTAAGTGGATAAGGTGGTAAAAAGCAAACAGTAAGGAAAGGATTCGAATAGTAGCAGAAAATTCACTGTCCTTTTTGATAAAGGTGAAGGTAATTAAGCTAAGGTATCCTAAAATTGGAATCCAATCGAGCATAAATTTAGACGTCTGGATAAGTTGCGAGATGAGGGGTTGATTAGGTTTGAAGGGGAAGGTCAATAATAAGGTGATATTGAATAAGAGGAACAGACTTTGTGAGTTTTTTGTTGTTTTTTCGACCATTTTTAGCACCATCCTTTTAAAAGTATGTTTTAAATATGTATCAGTTTATAAATTGTGTTAAAATAATATTAAAGTATAGTTAATTAGGCGTTCAAATATGCCAAAGATAAGGGTTGATTAGCATGAACACATTAGTTTTAATTGATGGAAATAGTTTAATGTATCGCGCATATTATGCAACGGCATATAGCGGGAATTTAATGAAGACGAGTCAGGGGATTTTTACGAATGCTCTTTATGGATTCGTTAATATGATGAATAAAGTGATGGATGATTATCATCATACGCATATGCTAGTGGCGTTTGATGCAGGTAAAACGACATTTCGTCATGAATTTTTAGAAACGTATAAAGATGGTCGTAAGCCGATGCCAGATGAGATGCGTTCTCAAATTAATTTAATTAAGAAGTATCTTGATTTACTAGGTGTCAAGCGATTAGAGCTACCAACTTATGAAGCAGATGATATTATTGGAACATTGGCTCGTCTTGGAGAGAAAGCCGATTTTGAAAAAATTCATATTATCACAGGAGATAAAGATTTACTTCAAATGGCGGATGAGAAAACGACGGTTCATATTACAAGAAAAGGGGTAACCGATATTGAGTCGTTTACACCAGAAGCGGTGTTTGAAAAATATGAATTATCACCAAGCCAAATTGTTGACTTAAAAGGTTTAATGGGCGATCCATCAGATAATTTACCAGGAATCCCAGGTGTTGGGGAAAAGACAGCAATTAAATTATTAAAAGAGTATCAAACAGTTGAAAATTTAGTTGCTAATACGGCTTCTTTAAAAGGGAAGATGAAAGAGAAAGTAGAGGCGAATGTTGAGCAAGCTTTGCTTTGCAAACGAATGGCGACCATTCATACGGATGTGCCGCTTTCTGTGACTTTTGATGATTTATTATATCAAGGACCTGACGTAGCGGGTTTAATTGAATTGTTTAAAGAAATGGAGTTTAATGCTTTCCTAAAAAAAATGAAACTGCAAGAGGTGAAGGATGAAACACCTAAAGCTCCTGTTGCAATCATCGGAAGTTTAGAAGAATTAAACACTAAAATCTTTAAGCATAGTGCGATTCATGTTGAGATTTTTGAAGAGAACTATCATCATGCTAATATTTTAGGGATTGCGGTTGTAAATGATGAAGAGTCTTATTATGTCCCATTTGAATTAGCGAAGCAGTCTGAGGCCTTTATGACATTCTTAGCAGATGAAAAGATTGCAAAAGATATCTTTGATTTAAAACGTTCACGAGTTGCCCTGATGTGGCAAGGATTTGATTTACGTGGGGTGGCATTTGATTTATTACTCGCAACGTATATTATTAATCCGACGAATGTCAGCAATGAGTTTAAAAAAGTGGCGATGAGTTATGACTACGATGATGTGTTGTACGATGAAGAGGTTTATGGTAAAGGGGCTAAGCGTGCTATTGCAGAAGAGAGTCAAATTGCCCGTCACTCGATTGATATTGCGACTGCCGTTTTGAAGTTAAAGGAGACGGCGCTTGAACAGTTGAAAGAACAAGATCAGTTAACGTTATATGAAGAGATGGAAATGCCACTGGCAGATGTGTTGGCTGAGATGGAATTTAACGGAATGGCTCTGGATTTAAAGACACTTGATGAGATGGGGCAAGATTTAAAAGGACGCATCACGGCGCTTGAAAATGAGATTTATGAACATGCTGGAATGTCATTTAACATTAACTCACCTAAGCAATTAGGAGAGGTTTTATTTGATAAATTATCCTTACCAGTTATTAAGAAAACGAAAACAGGATATTCAACAAATGCCGATGTATTAGAGAAATTAAGTGATGCCCATCCAATCATTAAATCGATTATGGAGTACCGTACGTTAACCAAACTTTATTCAACTTACATCGAGGGTTTAAAGAAAGCATGCTACAGTGATGGAAAAGTTCATACGATTTTTAATCAAGCTTTAACTCAAACAGGACGTTTATCATCGATTGAACCCAACCTACAAAATATTCCGATTCGCTTAGAAGAAGGGCGTTTAATTCGTAAGGCCTTTGTCCCAAGTGAAGAAGGTTGGGTTATTTTAGGAGCGGACTACTCACAAATCGAACTTCGTATTTTAGCTCATATTTCAAATACGGAGTCATTAATCGAAGCCTTTAAAGAAGGTGAAGATATTCATAAAAAAACAGCAATGGATGTGTTCAAAGTATCTGAGGAAGAAATGACATCAGACTTACGACGTTCAGCTAAGGCAATTAATTTCGGAATTATTTATGGAATGAGTGCCTTCGGATTATCTGAAAATTTAAATATTACGCAAAAAGAAGCGAAAAAATATATTGATCATTACTTAAAGACTTATTCAGGAATCAATCAGTATATGGAAGATACCGTGAAAGATGCAAAATTCCATGGTTATGCAACGACTTTATTTAATCGTCGTCGTTATATCCCTGAATTAAGTCAGAAAAATTATGCACTTCGTCAGTTTGGAGAACGTACTGCAATGAATGCACCAATCCAGGGAACAGCAGCCGATATTATCAAAAAAGCCATGATTGACGTCGCAAATGCCATGAAAGAAAAACAAGTTAAATCTCGTTTATTACTTCAAGTGCACGATGAATTAATCTTCGAAGTTCCACAAGAAGAGTTAGATTTAATGATCGAACTTGTAACCAAAACAATGGAAGACGTTGTAAAGCTTCAGGTGCCATTAAAAGCAGACTACTCATACGGACCAACATGGTACGACGCGAAGTAACCCTGAGTAAAATCTTTCTAAATCTCGAATTTTCGAGATTAGAAAGATTAAATACCCAGGATAAGATAGTCTAACGCTTCATACTTCAGCGAGAATATCTAAAAGGCTGAGATAACCGCTTTGACTCTTGAAAACCCCTAAAGGGATAAGAATATCTAAAGTTTCACTAGAAGTTCAACTAGATATTCTAAAATGCAAGGGAGTAGCCTGTGTTTCTTTTTTTGAAACATGGGATGCTCCCGATTTTTTAGATGAACTGATTTCTAAAAGAAATCTAGAGAATCTTATGTATTTGCTCTCAAGAGTCAGGTTATCGAAGATAGATTGTATTCCAGTTACTGTGACTGTAGGGTATGAAGTATAGTGAGTTGACGTCTACCTCACTCCTCTGCTTTTTAGGAGTAGTGTAGACGAAACTTTATGGTTTCCCTACACCACGTAGCGTAACTCGTGGTTTTCTATCGCTAGTAGGGCGAGCATTTGGTCTTCGAAACTCAACTGAGGTCCAGTTACTGAGTCTGTGGGGTGTGAGGTTCACGTGTTTAAATCACAAAGTACTATGACTTAGACTTTTAGTTATGAATCATTTATAAGATTTGTAATTCGTTTCCTATAAAAAGATGAATAATAGTTAAATCTGTGTTACTAAGTGTTAGACATTGGTTTATGATATAAAATAAAAAAACTTCTTTAATTTCAGAATTGATTTCTGGTGTAGAGAAGTTTTTTTATAAGTTAGGGTGGAGATGGAGGGAGCGGTTAGTATCCACGTCCGAAAGAAATTCGAAATACCTATTATCTCTAAATAACTGAAAACATCAAAGAAAGTCGCATATCTTTTAATACTTTTTTTACTTTATTCATATTTTAATACTACTTTATAACTAATTCCTTATCGTGAAATAGTTAACGCATTCTAATCTAAAGTGATTTTCCAATATGTAACTTGTGTTTATTGATAATCTGAGAATGACACAAAAGTGCCCTCATACGAAGAAGTATCTCCTCTTTGTTAACAGATTTCACCATATAATCATAGGTATCTACTAGGAATCCTTTACATGTTTCTTCGAGTAATTGTTTAGCTGTAAATATTAGAATCACTATATTATTCTGACAGTTACGTAGATACTCTGTAAATTCATAGCCATCCATTTTAGGCATCATCACATCTAATATAATTAAAGCAATGTGTTGTTTATCTATATCCAAATTATTATATTTCAAAAGATTAAGTGAAAATTTAAATGTATTAGAAAAAAAGCATAAATAAATTCCTAAAATTAACATTCAGTTTATAAAAGCATTGTAAAATATGATGACAAGGAAACAAAGGGGGAGAATAAAGATGCTTCAAATTGAAAAAATCCATAAAAAGTACATAACTGGAGATTTAGTGCAAACAGCTCTTAATGACGTAAGTTTAAATCTTCGTGACAATGAGCTTGTTGCTATTCTTGGACCTAGTGGTTCGGGGAAAACTACCTTACTTAATATCATTGGTGGTCTAGATCATTATGATAGCGGTGACCTAATTATTAATGGAATTTCGACTAAAAGATATACAGATAGAGATTGGGATTCTTATAGAAACCATACAATCGGCTTTGTGTTTCAAAGCTATAACTTAATACCTCATCAGACGGTACTTTCAAATGTTGAACTTGCACTTACTATTTCTGGGGTTTCAAAGTCAGAACGTAAAAAACGTGCAATAGAAGCTTTAGAAAAAGTTGGATTAGGTAATCAACTTCATAAAAAACCTAATCAAATGTCTGGTGGACAAATGCAGCGTGTGGCTATAGCTCGTGCATTAATTAATGACCCAGATATTTTACTTGCTGATGAACCTACGGGTGCACTTGATTCTGAAACTAGTGTTCAAGTGATGGAACTTCTAAAAGAAGTAGCAAAAGATAGACTGGTTGTTATGGTTACACATAATCCTGAGCTTGCAGAAGAGTATGCTACTCGTATCGTAAAAGTGCGTGATGGAAAAATTATAGATGACTCTAATCCATATCAGGTAGATGCTTCACAACTTGGGCAAGCAAGACATGAAAATATGGGTAAATCTTCAATGTCATTTTCGACATCGCTTTTATTGTCTTTCAATAATTTAAAAAGTAAAAAAGGAAGAACATTATTAACAGCTTTTGCGGGCTCTATTGGAATTATAGGGATTGCATTAATTCTATCGATTTCTAATGGAGTTAATACTTATATTTCTGATATTCAAAAAAGTACAATGTCTTCTTATCCTATATCCATTCAATCTCAGTCTATAGATTTAAGTAGCATTATGTCATCAGGACAAGAGAATATGAAGAAACTGAAAAGCGGTGAGGTTGACCATGATTTAGATGCAGTTTATTCAAATGGTACAGAACTTGAAATGGCATCTAAGATGACGACAAGTATTACCGAAAATAATCTAACAGAATTTAAAAAGTACTTAGATGATACAGAAAATGAAATTCACCAGTATATTGGTGAAAACGGAATTGTGTATTCTTACGATACAAAATTCGATGTATATACTTATGACTCAGAGGATACTCTTGTAAATACAGATGGTAGTACATTAGAGGGGAGTCAATCTTCTGCTTCAGTCAGCTCTCCAATGATGGCAGCTATGAGTTCAAGTAGTTCTAATCATTTTGAAGAGTTATTACCAGGTACTGAAGATGAGTTAATCAGTTCAACTATTACAGATAGCTATGATGTTTTATATGGTTCATGGCCGAGCAAATACAATGAGCTTGTTATAGTGCTTAACCATAATAATGAGATTTCTGCCACAACTCTTTATAAACTTGGACTTCTTCCTTCTTCTGAATATAATGAATTAATATCGAAGATAGAAGACGGAGAAACAGTTACTTTAGATACACAAAAACTAAGTTATGAAGATATTATAGCTCAAACATTTTATATGATCCCTAGTTGTGATTTATATGTAGAAAATGATAATGGTACTTTCGATTATATTGGAGACGATAACTCAGAGATAAAAAATCTACTTGAAGATGCAGTTGAGTTAAAAGTGGTAGGTATTATTCGTCCTAAAGAAGATACAGAAACTGTTTTAATTAGCAATACTGTAGGTTATACAAAAGCATTAACAGATTATATCATTGATTATACAAATAACAGTGAGGTTGTAAAAGGACAGGAAGCTAGTAAGAATCTAAATGTATTAAATGGTATGGAATTTTCGCCTAGTGATGATGTAGATAAAGTCAAAGATGCAAAAACTTATATCGATCATTTAGGAGTTAGTGAAAAAGCTAATCTTGCTAAACAGATTTTACAATACACTTATTCAGATAATCCAACTGCAACATCTCAAATGATGTCAATGAATGAAACACAACTTGCAGCGGCACTAGATGAAAATTTAGATGATGAGGCACTTCTTTCGATTTATGATCATTATATATCTACTGGAACTTATGATGATAATATGAAAACTTTTGGTGTTGTAAGTTTAGATGCACCATCTAGTATCAACATATATTGTGATAGTTTTGAGGACAAAGATGTTATAGCTGATTATATTGGGAAATACAACGAATTGGTTGATGAGGAAACTCAAATTACTTATACAGATTATGTAGGACTTTTAATGTCTTCTGTAACAACAATTATAAATGTAATTTCATATGTATTAATTGCTTTCGTTGCAGTTTCCTTAATAGTATCTTCAATAATGATTGGAATTATCACTTATATTTCAGTTATGGAACGTACTAAAGAAATCGGAATACTTCGTGCAATTGGGGCCTCAAAACATAATATTTCTCAAGTGTTTAATGCAGAAACATTTATAATCGGTATATGTTCAGGAACAATTGGAATTGGAATTACGCTGTTACTTCTAATACCAGCAAATTCTATCATTCACACTTTAACGGGTACAGATACTGTTAATGCCTCATTACCTTTTAGTAGTGCACTTCTTCTTATTGCTTTAAGTATCATACTAACTTTAATGGGGGGGGTCATCCCTGCCAAAAAAGCAGCAAGGAAAGATCCAGTAACTGCTTTAAGAACAGAATAAAATATTAGAAAATTAGGAAGGAAGCTGCGAAGAAGATATATATAGTGACTATATTTACCGCAACACTTTTATGTTATTAAAAGAAAAAGGATATTTATAAGTGATGCTGACGTTAGAGAAATTTTCAGGATTAGATTCAACGGAAATTAATGATGTGAAAATATTTCAATAAATGTTAGGATAATACTCTTATTTAAAGAAGGGTTAGGTGTTTATATATCAAGATTAATACGTATTTCTAGGGGGGATCTATAATGGGAATCTGGAATATATAATGAAGCATGAGGTTCAATTATTTAGAGAGGTTTTTTATAGATGTGAAAGGAAATCATCTATTGAAGATAAAAGTAATATAAAGTAGGATCAATAAAAAGGCGAGAAGATGAAATCTTTTCTCGCCTTTTTTGATGAATATTATTATTTAGCTACTGTTTTTTTAGGTGTCGTTTTTTTGAAATATAATAGACCGATAGTAGAGATGAGGGCCATTCCAATCATAAGAGATAGATTAGTCTCATCTCCTGTATCAGGCATATCTGTTTCTGGAGTGATTGGTTTTTCTATTTTGATCACATTTCCTTGATCATCTAATTGATAGTCATATTTTTCTGATGCGATTAAGTTTCCTAAATCCATCCCTCGATCATCAAGTTTAACGGTTTTAAAGTTTAATTCAGAAGACTGATCGACTTGAATTTTTCCTGAATTTTTAAATCTGATGTCGCCTTCAACGGAATGGCTCAAATCAACGACAGAATTATTCTTAATATTTATGTTTGTTCCATCAACTGTTAAAGCACGTCCTAGGCTTTCGGTAATTGTAAGTTTGGAATGGTCGATGGTTAAATCTAGCCCTTCAGCCGTTGTATTGATCCCATTGCTTAACCCCTTCATGTTGACAGTAGAATCTTTTATATTGATTGTTCCATCTAAAAATCCACGTGCAGTATTTTGAAAGTTTAAAGTAGAGTCAGTGATGTTAATTTTTCCATTTTTTCCGGCATTCGTTTTTATCACTCCTCCTGATAAACTTTTTTCATTTTTGGCATTTAAAACAGAATTGTTTTCGATATTTAAGGTACTGTCATTGTAGACATAAATTAAAGCATAGGGTGAAGTATAGTTACTTGCCTGTAGCGTTACTTGATTGAGTGTTAAGTTAGCACTGCTTCCATAATCACCTACTCCTAAGATACAATCTGCATGACCTTTGATTTTATCTAGAATCATTGTTCCATTTTTAAAGGTTACATTTGCGCCATTAGTCAAATAATTTGAATCTTTTGTGAGAGTTAAAGTATGGCCATTTAAATTAATCGTATAATTAGTTCCATTTATTTTTAATGCATCAGAAAGTGCCACATTATCACTTAAAGTAATGTCCCCTTGGGAATTACTTTTAGCTAAAAATTCTGAGCTTGTCATATTTCCCTCTACCGATCCATTTGCAAATACTATCATGGTCGATATCATGAACACTGTCAAGATAGTTAGAAAATTTGTTAATAAGTGTTTTTTCATTTTTTTACGTTTCTCCTTCTCTAATAGTTGTGATTTTATTGTGTTTTAAATAAATCTTATTTACTCAACTATATTTACCTACATACTAAAAGTTATTACTTTTTTTCGATAATTTTTAACATTGTTCATAAATAACTTCCTTAACAATCCTGTTATAAAATGCATAATGTAGTCATCATTCATTGATAATTTAATATATAGAATTCATAAAATGTCTATTATTTATAGTAAATGTAAAAGGAGGGGGGGATTGTTTTGAAAAAAAATATAAGGGTAGTTGTTAAGTTAATTCTGATTTGGATGTTATGCTTCTCTTCTTCTGCTATTTTAATTAAATTAACGGCGTACAAAAAAGCAGATAATGTATATGAAAATATTAGAGAAATGACTAAAGCGACGACAGATACGCCCCCTATTGAAGAGACTGAAGCTAATGAAGAGAATAAAGAAGTAGATCAGTCGATTGTAGATGATAAATATGATAAACTTTCTTCTATCAATTCGGACTATAGATTTTGGTTACACGTCGACAACACTAATATTGATTACCCGGTGGTTCAGAGTCAAGATAATCAATATTATCTAAAACATGATTTTAATAAAAATTATCTAGCTTCCGGTAGTATATTTATGGATTATCGAAATAAATTTGAAGAAGATCACAGTATTATTCTATATGGTCATGATATGAAAAATAAATCAATGTTTGGAGAAGTCGCTAATTTTAAAAAGGAAGATTTTTTTAATGAAAATAACCTGATTAGAGTTGAATATAAAGGGATGACCTATATTTATGAAGTTTTTTCGGCCTATGTAGCAGATTTTTATCATGGGGATTATCTGAAAATTCATTTTGAAGATGAAAAAGATAAACAAGCGTATCTAAACTATATAAAAGATCGATCGTTATATCAAAAACAGATTGAATTAAACGCGAATGATCAGATTATGACGCTGTATACTTGTAGTTATGAGTTTGAAAATGCTCGTACAATCGTTCATAGTAAATTAATATCTAAGGAATAAAGGATAGGGGTTATATTTTATCTAAAACGATATCGTTGTATTGAGAGAGATGAGATAAGATTGTGAGCAGCGAAGGTTATTTTTTAATGGAATAAAATCCCAATCTATATTATGATGAGCATATCTATCGAAGATTTATTATACAGTAGAGGGTCAAGAGACATTGGTTCTTAAAAGGAGATGGTGATTATAGAGATTTGGGATTTATATACGCAAGATAGAATTAAAACGGATAAAACGATGATCAGAGGTGAAAAAATCATTCCAGGACTTTATCGATTAGTCGTCCATGTCTGTATTTTTAATTCTCAAGGTGAAATGTTGATTCAACAAAGACAGCCTTTTAAAAGTGGTTGGTCAAATAGGTGGGATGTGACAGTTGGGGGCAGTGCTATTTCTGGTGATACGAGTCAATCAGCAGCAGAACGTGAAGTTTATGAAGAGATTGGATATCGGTTATCACTTGATGGGATTAGACCTGCTCTAACGATTAATTTTGATGATGGATTTGATGATTTTTATTTGATTCAACAAGATTTAGAAATTGATGCACTAAAACTGCAATACGAGGAAGTTCAGAGCGTTAAATGGGCGTCAAGGGATGAAATCTTAAAGATGATTCAGGAAGAAATTTTTATTCCGTATCAGCCATCGTTAATTGACTTACTATTTTTTATGAGAGATAAAAAAGGGGCTCATACGAGGTAAAGCATTGGTCATCAATGCTATCAAATTTTAAAATCTATGATATCCATGCGATGACAGAAGCGGGATTATCAAAGGAGGGATTATTAAAAAAGTTAACCTATGATTGTTTAGGTAGGTTATAGAATGAAGTTTTTAGTCCCTGAACAATCTATCTCAAATATTCAACAATCTAAACTTTTTCTTTGGATGTGTAGTGATTTAAATTAGGTTACGGACGAGGAATTAATTTCACGTTTAGAGAAGCATGATATTTAAGAATTTAGAGGGTTATCCCCTCTTAGTAAAATGGATACTTGCTTCGATTCCCTGAGACAGTCACCGCATAAAAAAATAACCGGATGATGAATTATCAGTGGTTAAATGTAGTAAAATGAAAGTATGATGAATTGATATTGATAAAAAGGAGACATTTATGAGTCAGACAATGGGTTTAAAATCACGAAATGAAATTGAAGAAGAATCGAAGTGGAAAATTGACAAAGTTTATGCAAGTACAGAGGCTTGGGAAAAAGATTTTCAAGCAGTAAAAGAAAAAGCGCCGAAATTAAAAGAATTCCAAGGACGTCTTGGAAATATCACTGATTTAAAGGAATACTTAAAGGTAGAAGAAGAGTTATCACGTGTATTAGAAAAGTTATATGTGTTCGCGCATATGAAGAGTCATGAAGATACCTCAAACTCAGAGTTTCAAACATTAGTGAATAAAATCGATCCGTTTATGGCACAGTTTTCAAGTTACAATGCGTTCTTTACGCCGGAGATTTTATCGCTTGAAGATGGAACAATTGAAAAGATGTTAGAAAGCGATGACGAATTAAAAGTGTATGACACGTTCTTCAAAGTGTTATTAAAAGAAAAACCACATATTCTATCTAAAGAAATGGAAGAATTATTAGCATCAGCATCTGATTGTTTAGGGGCTTCTGAAAGTATTTATACGATGCTAACGAATGCGGATATGACGTTTGGAACGATTAAAGGTGAAAAGGGTCAGGACATTGAATTAACAGAAGGAAACTACAGTTCGTTAATCAAAAGTAAAGATCGTCGTGTCAGAGAAGATGCGTTCAAATTATTATTTAACACGTATAAAAAATATGAAAATACCATTGCAACAAGCTTAACAAGCTCATTAAAAACATTTATTTTCTATGCGAAAACAAGAAAATATGCGTCTTCATTAGAAGCTTCATTAAAACCAAATGATATTCCAGTTGAAGTTTATAAAAATGCGATTCAAACCATCAATAACAACTTAAAATCTCTTCACCGCTATGTTGGTTTAAAGAAAAAGTTATTAGGATTAGATGAAATTCATATGTACGATTTATATGTGTCTGTCATCGATATCCCAAAACAACATATCGAGTATAGCGATGCTATTGAAATGGTGAAAGAAGGATTAAAACCACTGGGTCAAGAATATTTAGACATCTTTGATGAAGGAATCAAAGACGGATGGGTTGACGTTTACGAAAATAAAGGTAAAAAAAGTGGGGCTTACTCATGGGGAAGCTATGACACGATGCCTTATGTGTTATTAAATTATAACTATGAGTTAAATGATGTTTCAACACTGGCTCATGAAATGGGACATTCGATTCATTCTTACTATACAAGAAAAGAACAACCATACGTTTACGGAAACTACACCCTGTTCTGTGCGGAAGTGGCATCTACCACGAATGAGATTCTTCTAATCAATGACCTCATTAATAAAGAACAGGACAAAAATAAAAAATTGTATCTGATTAATCAGGAGCTTGAACAAATTAGAGCAACGGTGTATCGCCAATTAATGTTTGCAGAGTTTGAGTTAATCACGCATGAAACGTTAGAAAATGGTGGTGCGTTAACGTCAGACGACTTCGATAACATCTGGTATGATTTAAATAAAAAATATTTCGGACCTGAGATGATTGTAGACGAAGAGATTAAGTCGGAGTGGGAACGAATTCCTCACTTCTACAGTGATTTCTATGTTTACCAATATGCCACAGGGTACGCGGCGGCATCGGCTTTCGCTAAATCGATTTTAGAAAACGGGGAAGCAGCCGTTGAGAAATATAAAGGATTCCTAAAAGCAGGAGGTTCTTTATATCCAATCGATACCTTAAAAAATGCAGGTGTTGATATGACGACCTCAATGCCATTAGAGGCAACGATTGAACGCTTCAATGAATTACTTGATATGTTAGAAGAATTAATCTAAAAAAAAGGAGAATGAAAACAGAAGTTTTCGTTCTCCTTTTTACTTATTTTAACGGCAATTCTAATCGTCTGTTTCTCGTACTCATGCCCATTTTTTCATAAAAAGCTATAGCTGGTTCATTAAACTCCCAAACCGTCAGTTGTAAAGAGGTAGCACCTTGTTCTTTGGCATATTCTTTTAAGTAATCAAAAAGTTGTGCACCATAGCCTTGATGTTGGTAAGAAGATGAGATACAAAAATCATCAATGTAGGCGATTGTTGATGGCTTCATGATGGTGAGTGAACGTGTTTTAAGGAGGTTGATGATACCGTATCCGATGAGGTTTTGATTAGAATTTTCGATGACGAAAAGATTTGAGGTTGGTTCTTCAAGTAACTGAAGAAAAGAATCGTATGAAAATGGTTGTTTTAGATCCAAATAGACATCTGGTCGATTTAGGACGTGAAGTTGATGAACTTCTGAAACTAGTTTTGAGATTTGATTGTAGTCATTTAAAGAAGCCTTGCGAATCATAATATCCCCCCGTTTTTGATAGTAGATTTATTTTAATCTATTTTACTCATTTAGGGAAGCGTGATAGTTGATGATGGAGATATTTCTTTAGCGCCTTAAAATTGAGTTTCTTTTAGGCGTTAGAGGTTGTGAAAATCTTTTTTTAGTCAGCGTTTTTCTTTGTGAAAAATTCGAATAAATGATAGGTGATAGGCGCTTTCTGTGTTAAAATGGTAATAAAAGCAAGTTTCGTTGGGGTGGACGTTATGGGGGGATTAAAGCAGTTAAAAAATTATTGGTTCTTTTCATTAAAAATTGTTATTGTTATGGTTGTAGCATTGATTATATGGGGGGCCATGATTTATAATCGACATGTTATCCTGTATGAAAAACAGTTGAATATCTTAGTTAATTATATTTATGATGAAGTATCGCCAGATGATGTGACTTCGGTTTATCAGCGATTTATTAATTTAGATAGTGACTATGGACAACGAATTAAAAAGGATTTAGGAGATTCTTTGATTAGTCGTTATCAATATTATGCGAATTTATATATGCTTCGAAAAATTGAGTACGAAGAGTATTTGCAGTATGAGCAAATTATTGAACCGTTATTTTTCTCGAGTTCTAAAGTAATTGAAACAATTGATGAAGTATCGAAGTATTATCAATCACAAAGAGCTTATATTAAAGGTGTGAATTTGCAACAACAGGGATTCATTGAAGAGGCGATTGAAGCTTATGGTCAAGTGATGTTTAATGATCAGTCTTATTATGAATTGGCTAAAGGTAGAATCATGCAATGTGTTCAATTGATTAAAGAACAATATTTGGCGGAAGCAAATGAATTTTATGAACAAAAAAATTATGTTGAGGCAATTAAACGATTGAATTATTTGATTGATAATGAAAATGACGAGGGTATCACGTCGCTAAGATGGTATTATCAATCGGAGTTTTATTTAGAGGTCATGAAGGAAATCGAGGAATTGATTGAGAATAATCAACTGGGATTTGTTATTAACTTTTTACAAGAGATTGAGCCGTATTTAGGAAGTAGTTATGAAGAGACACTTCATTTGAAGCTATCTGAAGTAACACTTCAGCGAGCTCAACGACGAGATAAGGCACTCGGTAAATATGCGGGGAAAATTCAAGTCTTAGTGAATACAGAAAGTAATCAGCAAGTGATTACCTATAATCAGCTGGCACTTCAATCATCGACCGCTTTTAATCCCGTTAACTTAGCCACTTATGCTTTTACAAATATAAAAAAAGGAACGGCTGAGGGTGTAGATAAGTCAATGGTTGAACAAAATATTAATGTGATGCCTTATATCGTGGCAAATAGTGATATTACAAGTGCGACGATGCCTGTTGTATTTGGATATTATGGTCAGACGATGAATGATTTTGATTTGATTGAGCTTCGTCAAAATGGAGAGGCAATCGTTTCGTTTGAAATGGATCCGTCTGAAAAGCGTCAAGTTTGGATTGAAGATGAAGTTATCGAATGGATTACGATTGAATTAAGTCAAGAGGAAGTCGAGCAGGTGCAACAATTGATTTTACAGACATCGGATTTAGAGATTGTTTTTAAAGGCAAATACTTAGATTATCAAGCACCGATTTCAACGCTTGAGCGTGACTTGTTAATCATGATGTTTGAGATTTACCAATCCATTGTGAAGTAAACAACATGAAAATGACATGAAAAAGGATGGACTAATTGCTATGCCAGAATTACCAGAAGTTGAAACAGTTAAAAATGTGTTAAATAGCCAGATTAAAGGCTTAAGAATAAAAGAGATTGAGTTACGATACGAACCGATGGTTAAAAATATGAGTGCAGATGTTTTTAAAGAAAAGCTAACGAATCAAGTGATAGAAGAGATTAGTCGTCGCGGAAAGTATTTAGTTTTTCATTTTCAAGATTATCAACTCCTTTCGCATCTTCGTATGGAAGGTAAGTACTTTTATGAGGCAGATGATTTTGAATTAAACAAGCATATTCATGCTATCTTTAAACTCGATAATGGACGTCAGTTACTTTATCAAGATACGCGTAAATTTGGGACGTTTCATTTATATGAAAAAGGTCAAGATTTAGAAGAAACCTCTGCTTTTAAAGTGCTTGGGGTGGAACCTTTTTCAGATGAGTTTACCCCAGCGTATGTTAAAGGAAAAATAAAAGGGAAAAAGAAACCGATTAAGTCATTATTACTAGATCAAAGTGTAGTTTGTGGACTGGGTAATATTTATGTAGATGAGGTGTTATTTAGGGCAAAGATTCATCCTTTAACCCCAAGCTATGAATTATCCGACAACGAGATTGAAAATGTGGTAAAATATACAGTAGAGGTGTTAGCAAAAGCCATCTCATTAGGTGGGACAACCATTCGAACCTTTACATCCACACATGGTGTATCAGGAACGTTTCAAGAAGAGTTGTTAGTTCATCAACGATTGGGTGAAGTGTGTAAAATCTGTGAAACCCCTATTGAGAAAATTAAGGTTGGTGGACGTGGAACTTACTTTTGTCCAACATGCCAAATAATTAAGTCTTAAGGGGGATTGTATCCATGTTAGTAGTTGGATTAACGGGTGGAATTTCATCAGGAAAAAGTACGGTCACTCAGTTGTTTTTAGACAAGGGTGTGACGGTTTTAGATGCTGATTTAATTGTCAGACAGATGCAACAACCAAATACGGTACTTCTAAAAAGATTAGCAGATGTATTTGGACAGGATATTATTTTAGCGGATGGGAACCTAGACCGCGGGGGGCTAGGGCGTTTAATTTTTCAAGATAAGGCTGCAAAAGCAAAATTAGATGAAATTATGAAACCCTTAATCCGTGAAAAGTTAGTAGAAGGGATTGAACTCGCGAAAAAAGCTAATGAATCGATGGTGGTTCTCGATATGCCACTTTTATATGAGTTTGAGTTTGAATCACTGACGGATGTGACGATTGTCGTTTATGTCAGTCAGGAAACGCAAATTAAACGACTGATGGCAAGAGACCAAATCGAGGAGGCCTATGCGCTCGCCAAGATTAATTCTCAGATGTCACTGGATAAAAAACGTGATCTTGCGAACTTCGTTTTAGTTAACGAAGGTAAAGTCAGTGAGTTACGAACTCAGTTTGAGACACTGTATCATCAGTTATGCTGCTGTCTTAAACATAGTCATAATTAATATAGTGGAAAAGTATAGGAATTAAGGGAGGAACTAGAAATGGGATTTATGGACTTATTTAAAACACACTACGAATCAGGTGAAAAAACGACGGATGAGGCGTTAATGACTCATTACTATAAAGCAAAGTATCAACCAACGAAAGCAGCGATTATTGAGGTTGCTAAATCATTAAACTTTGAGGTAAAATTTGAAGATGATGATCGTCAAGAATTAATGCTTAAGCGTAAAGATGCTGAAGTGATTGTGACGATTGTTAAAATTACGCCGATTGAATCAGCGGTTGATTTTACGATTAATACGCCTGGTCTCATTACATTTGGAAAAGGTAAAAAACTGATTCAAGAATTCTATAAAGAATTAGATAAAAAAATTATGTTTAAAGGATTAGCTTTAAACCGATAATAGATTGATTAATCCCTATTTTTAATAGGGATTTAACATTTTAAAAGAAGGAGTGTTTGAATAATGGGAGTATCTCTTAAACCGAATACAACATTCGACTTAAGTCCCATTCAAATGATGACTTCGGAAGAAATACAAGTTTTGACGTTGCTGTATCAACCCATTATTGGTCCGCAAGCCGTGAGTTTATTTACGACTTTAAATACGTTAGCACTAAAAAAACAGGAACAATCTTTAACGCATCATTTGTTATTACAGTTACTCAATACGAATATTGAGGAGTTTTTAGAGTGGCGTTATAAATTAGAAGCCGTTGGATTAGTTTCTGTGTATATCACCGAAGAATCTCATCATATAACGTATGTTTTAAAAAGACCGATGAAAGCTCGTGCCTTTTTTAGCGATGGAATTATTAATGTCTTTTTAAATTTAAAAGTTGGGAATGTAGATTATCAAGCATTAAAGCAATTTTTTATTGAAGATGCTTTTAAAGCAGAAGGAAAAAATGTCTCAAAACCATTTAATGAAGTATTTGATACGACGGTGTTACTTCGTAACTCTCAAACCCTACAAGCTAGTCCACTGCCGGTTAGTGAGATGAAGCGTGAGGGAGTAGAGCTAGAGAAAGCCTTTAATGAAGAGCTACTATTTGCTTTACTCAAGCAGTTTGGACTCGATGATCAAATTTTATCGGATAAACTTCTCGATCAAATTAATAAGATTGCCTTTTTATATAAATTAGATGAAAGTGAATTAGCTCGTCTTATTTTTGATGCTTTAGATAGTGATGGCTTCGTCAACTTAGAGGTATTTAGAAAACAAGCGAAACAATATTTTCAATTTCTAAATAAAGGAAAGCCAATCGAGGTGGTGGAAGTTTCGCAGGTTAATCAAGAGACCATGATTAGTGAAGCGAATGCGGCAAGTGCAAAGGAAAAACAATTATTGATTCATCTGTCACAACATCCACTTAGTTTCTTGAAGTTTAAGCAACATCAAAAAGAACCTGTTCCAGCCGATCGTCAATTAGTTGAGTGGTTAGTGGTGGATCAACAAATGCCATCCGGTGTTGTGAATGTGTTGATTGATTATGTGTTAAATATTTCAGATGGGCGATTGCCAAAGCAATTGGTTGAAAAAATTGCGGGTGAATGGCAGCGTAAAGAGATTGATAATACTGAAAAAGCAATTGCTCAAGTTAAGTCAACGCTTAAAGCGAAGCAAAAACGTGAAAATGAAAAAACGATGCCAGCAGCAAGTAAACCATCTTATCAAAAATCAGCGAGAGTAGTTCGTCAAGAGCAAGTTCCTGATTGGCTGAAAGCACCGCAAACGCAAGAATCGAATAAAAAAACATTGAGTGAAGAAGATTTACAAAAGATTGAACGCATGAAACAATTACAGAGTCAGATTCTAAATGGGAAAGGGTGAATTAGATGAAACGATTAGGTGATTTAATACCGAAAACGTTTGGAGCTGAGCAGGCATATCAAGAGTTATTAAATGAACCAGAGATTGCACAGGCATTAAAATGTCATGAGTCTGAGGTGGATATGTCACGTCTGTCGAGCTTTATATCCGATTTAGATGAGTATTCACGAAATAAATCCAAATGTGAGGGTTGTCTAGGATTAGATTATTGTAAGCAACCCGTTAAAGGACATCGACCAGAACTTGAACCAAGGTATAAGCAACTTAAGATTGCATATACGCCTTGTCATTATGAGTTAAATCAAAAACATTTAGCGAATATTAAAAGTTTTCATATGCCGGGTGATATTGTAAATGCGAATTTTGAACGATTTATCATGGATCCTGAGCGTGTCGAGTTTTATGAAAAAGCAACTTTATTTATTAATGAATACATGACAAATAAAAAAGGTCGCGGTCTTTATTTATATGGCCCTTTTGGCACAGGGAAAACATATATGTTAAGCGCCATTGCAAATATCTTATCTCAACGTGGAATTGTTTGTGGCTTAGTTTACTTTCCTGAATTGGTTGCTGAAATTAAATCAGGATTTAATAGTGACAATAATAGTGGATATGATAAAATTGAACAATTAAAGCAAATCGATGTCTTGATGCTAGATGATATTGGAAGTGAATCGATGACGAGCTGGATGCGGGATGAAGTGCTTGGCCGTATTTTAAATTATCGAATGCATCAGGGGCTTCCAACTTTTTTCACTTCGAACTTGGATTATGAACAATTACGTCATCATTATTCTTATACTCAAAAAGGAGAAGTTGAGGAAATTAAGGGGGCACGTATTTTAGAACGTATCAAAGCTTTAAGTGTTCCTGTCGCTATTACTGGAACAAATTATCGTCAAAATCGCTAAAATTCTTATCACTTTTTGCTTGATTTCAAAAAAATCATACATTATAATATGATTCATACATATACTAATGAGTAGACTGATATATCAAAGGTTTTGATAAGGATATGATTTATTCATACGACTTTCTAGAGAGGGAATCCATGGCTGAAAGATTTCTAAGTACGATGTTTGAATTACTCCCTTTGAACTGGACTTGAAAAAGTTTCCCGCTGACTGCGTTAACGTTAAATTGAGTTGCTAACGAAGAGTCTTTTCTTTGTTGGAAATAGGATGGTACCGCGATTATAATCGTTCCTAATTAAATTTTAGGAGCGATTTTTTTTATACTCAAAAATTTCGCTCCGAGGTAAACGAAAAATAAAAGGAGGAAATACCATGATTAACATTACTTTCCCAGATGGGAATGTGAAACAATTTGAAAATGGAGTTACTGCAGATGCGATTGCGCACTCTATTTCACCAGGATTACGTAAAAAATGTGTGGCTGCTAAAATTAACGGACATTTATATGATTTAACTCGTCCAATTGAAGCAGATGCAAAAATTGAATTAATTACAAATGATCGTCCAGAAGCGTGGGAAATTATTAACCATTCGGCTGCTCACTTAATGGCTGCCGCTATTAAACGTCTTTATCCAGATGCAAAATTTGGAGTAGGACCTGCGATTGAAGATGGATTCTATTATGATATTGATACAGAATCAAAAATTTCAGAAGCTGATTTACCAGCTATTGAAAAAATGATGCAAAAAATTTCTTCAGAAGCTTTACCGATTATTCGTCAAGAATTAAGCCGTGAAGAAGCAAAAGAATTATTTGCAGCTGATGAATATAAATTAGAATTAATTGATGCGATTAAAGAAGGTGAAATCATCACAACTTATTCAGAAGGTGATTTTACAGATCTTTGTAGCGGAGTACATGTTCCAAATACAAAAGATGTTAAGTTCTTTAAATTATTAAGTGTAGCAGGAGCTTACTGGCGAGGAGATAGCGACAATAAAATGTTAACTCGTATTTACGGGGCAGCTGCTTTATCTAAAGATGCTTTAGCTGATCACTTACGTATTTTAGAAGAGCGTAAGGAACGTGATCATAAAAAATTAGGACGTGAATTAGAATTATTCACATTCAGTCCATTAGTAGGTCAAGGATTACCAATCTGGTTACCAAATGGTATGAAAGTTCGTCAACAAATCGAACGATATATTACTGAATTAGAAGAAGATTACGGATACCAACACGTAGCAACTCCAGTTATGGGATCTGTTGATTTATATCGTACTTCAGGACACTGGGCACATTATCAAGAAGATATGTTCGTTCCAATGGAAATGGATAATGAAGAATTAGTATTACGTCCGATGTCTTGTCCTCACCATATGATGGTATATAAAACAAAATTACGTTCATACCGTGATTTACCAATTCGTTATGCAGAGCAAGTTATTCAACACCGTTTTGAAGCCTCAGGTGCTTTAACTGGTCTTGAGCGTGTACGTGCGATGACTTTAACAGATTCTCATCTTTTTGTTCGTCCAGATCAAATTAAAGAAGAGTTCTCTCGTTGTTTAGAATTAATTCACCGTGTGATTAAAGACTTCGGAGTTGAAATTAACTACTATCGTTTATCGCTTCGTGATCCAGAAAACAAAGAAAAATATTTCGATGATGATCAAATGTGGGAAAATGCAGAGTCAATGTTACGCGAGACATTAATCGAAAATAATATTCCATTCATTGAAGCTGAAGGAGAAGCGGCCTTCTATGGTCCTAAATTAGATATCCAAATCAAAACAGCTTTAGGACATGATATTACAATGTCAACTATTCAATTAGACTTCTTATTACCAGAACGTTTCGATTTAACTTATGTATCTGAAACTGGTGAAAAAGTACGTCCAGTTGTTATGCACCGTGGTTTAATCGGAACATATGAGCGTTTCATGGCTTATTTAATTGAAACTTACAAAGGAGCATTCCCACTATGGTTAGCTCCAACACAAGTAACAGTGATTCCAGTTAATAATCAATATCATTTAGAGTACGCAAAAGAAGTTGCTAAAGAATTACGTAAATACCGTGTTCGTTTAGAAATCGATGAGCGTGAAGAAAAAATGGGTTATAAAATCCGTGAATCACAAACTAAGAAAATCCCAATGTCTATTGTATTAGGGGATAAAGAAGTTGCTAATAATGAAGTCACATTCCGCCGTTTCGGTGAGCAAAAAACTCAGACTTTACCATTAAAAGAATTCGTTCATTTCTTAGTTGAAGAAATTGCAGAGCGTAAAAACTATAAACCTGAATAATAAGTCAAAATGAGAAGCTTGTAGCTTCTCATTTTTTTATAGATTTTTGGAATTTTATGAATAGAATGATAGAGAATTACAATAATGAATTTAGTTGATGATTGTGTTTTTATCAGTTAAAAGGAAAGAATAAGTAGGTATTGTAAAGTAGGGAGTGATAAAAATGATTGAAACTATGGTCGTGTTAAGACAGTGGAGTGTAGATGTAATAGCCCTTCTTGTTTTTTTAATCGCTGCTTATCTGGGTTATAAAGATACGTTTCGTTTCAGTTTTCTTCAACTTATTTTGCAACTGATTTCAATGATAGCGACTTATTTTATTTCTATTTTTTTAACTAATAAAGCGATTCAGACGATTCCAGAAAATGCGAATATAGGATTAATGATTCCTGATGAGTTATTTTATTTAGTGCAACCTCACGAAGAAATGATTATTCCACTTATTATGTTTGTTATTATTTATATGTTTATATTTATTATTATAAAGAGCATTCTATATGTATTCGGAAGAAACTATGAATGGGAAAGGTATTTATTCAGAAAAATTAAGTTAAATTCAACGTTTGGAAGGATTCTAAGTTCTGGGTGTACCATTTTAAATACGTATACGTATTTAATCATTGTTTTAATGATTGTTGGATTTCCTTTGTTTAATTTAGTAGGCCCCCATACATTCTCCTCTTTTTTATTAAAAACAGTTCCTTTTATTTCAAAGGATATTGAAGAGTTTTATGCCCCCTATGAAACACTTACTCAGGTATTACAAACTTACAAAGAAGAGGCACATCTCATTTTTGATGGGACGACAGTTAATCTTAAAGTGATGGAAGAAATGATTCAAAAAGACCCAAGTCGTAAAAATTCGTTGCAAGATGCCTATGAATATTTAATCCCGTATATTGCAACAACTTCTGGTTATTTAGCTAATTTTTCAAATAATAAGATTGGAATTAATGAAATGAAAGAATATTTAGCAAATACTCAGGAATATCTGAACAATCAAACCATAACACTGGAAATTTTTAATTCTTACTATGAAGAGTTGATTAAAAACAAAACTTATGATAGACTAGTTAAAGATGAGGTCATTAATGATGATGCTTTAACCGCATTGGTTGAGAGTGGATTCCTAAATGATACGAATCTTAAAAAAATTAAAGAATATATAGCGCTTGATTGACATATACTAATCAAGGTGTTATAATTAATAAATGTGAATATCATGTGGAAAGAAGAAGTACCCACTTCTCACCTGATTGGCTTAAGTCGATAGGTTTAAAAGTCGCATAGTTTTTTTTAACTGTGATTTTAAACGTGGGCGCTTGAATGCCTACGTTTTTCTTTTTTTCCATGAATGTTCTATAAAATTGGAGGTGCTCATCATTAGCAAGAAGAATGTAAAAAACGAGAGCTTAGTCAACGAGGATATCCGCGCTAAGGAGATGTTAGTCATTGGTCCTAACCGCGAACAACTTGGTTTAATGCAACGCAAAGATGCTTTACGTGCTGCTTCTGAACAAAATTTAGATTTAGTATGTGTAGCACCACAAGCTAATCCGATTGTTTGTCGTATTATGGATTACGGTAAATACCGTTACGAACAACAAAGACATGCTCGCGAAGCGAGAAAAAACCAAGTGGTTGTAAGTCTTAAAGAAGTTCGTTTAAGTCCTAACATTGATCAGCATGATTTTAATACTAAATTAAAAAATGCTCAAAAATTCCTTAGTAAAGGTGATAAAGTTAAAGTTAGCGTACGTTTCAAAGGGCGTGAAATTGCTCATACAGAATTCGGTCGCAATGTTTTAACTCGCTTTGCTGAAGGGTGTGCTGAAATCGCAGACCTTGAATCAAATCCAAAACTTGACGGACGTTCAATGTTTCTCGTTTTAGCACCAAAGAAAAAGTAGAAAAGATAAAGGAGGAACTCTACCATGCCAAAAATGAAATCTCATCGTGGAGCTGCTAAACGCTTTAAACGTACAGGATCAGGAAAATTAAAACGTTCTCACGCTTATACAAGCCACTTAGCTCACAATAAAACAACTAAACAAAAGAAACACTTAGCTAAAGCTGCTGTTGTTTCAAATAGCGATTACAAACGTATCAAAGATATGTTATATAGCTTATAATCATTTAAATATTTTTTGTACTACAAAAGGAGGAACTCAATATGCCACGTGTAAAAGGTGGAGTTGTATCACGTAAACGTCGTAAACGCGTTTTAAAATTAGCAAAAGGTTACTTTGGATCAAAACACACATTATATAAAACTGCAAATGAACAAGTAATGAAATCATTACAATATTCATACCGTGACCGTCGTCAGAAAAAACGTGATTTCCGTAAATTATGGATCACTCGTATCAACGCTGCTGCTCGTATGAATGGATTATCATACAGCAAATTAATGCACGGATTAAAATTAGCTGGAATCGAAGTTAACCGTAAAATGTTAGCTGATTTAGCTGTAGCTGATGCTGCTGCATTCACAGCTTTAGCAGAAACTGCAAAAGCTGCAATGAATAAATAATTTTTTATAAACTTCAAACACTACCTTAAGGTAGTGTTTTTTTGATATTTTTAAAGAAAATATTTTTAAAATTATTTTCATCAATGAGATAAAATGATATGATACTACTTATAGAAAATTATGGATAATAGGAGGAAACATAATGACTAAGTTAGATCAAACTCTAACGTTCTTAAAAGAAATTACAGATGCAAATGCTGTACCGGGTCAAGAACGTCAAGCACGTGAAGTGATGAAAAAATATATTGGTGACTCAGCAGATAAAATTTATCAAGATAATATCGGATCATTAATTGCTGAAAAAGTAGGGGAAAAAGATGGACCGAAAATCTTGATTGCAGGTCATATGGATGAAGTTGGATTTATGGTTCAACGTATTGATGATAATGGATTTATTAAATTCGTGACACTAGGTGGATGGTGGGGACAAGTGATGCTTGCACAACAAGTCACTATCACAACAAATAGTGGGAAAACGTATCATGGGGTTATTGGGTCAACACCACCTCATATTTTGACACCTGAGGCACGTCAAAAACCGGTTGATATTAAAGAAATGTATATTGACCTAGGTGTTGAGAGTAAAGAAGAGGTAGAAAAGCTTGGTATTCGACCAGGTGATATGATTACTCCTTATATTGAGTTCCGTACGATGGCGAATGATAAATACTTATTAGCTAAGGCATGGGATAATCGTATCGGTTGTGCCGTAGCTGTTGAAGTGTTAAATAATTTAAAAGGTGAATCTCATCCAAACATCGTCTACGGTGTGGGAACAGTTCAAGAAGAAGTTGGATGCCGTGGAGCAGTGACAACAAGCCAAATGATTAACCCATCCATCGTTTTCGCTTTAGATGTAGGACTAGCTGGAGATGTGCCAGGGGTTACGAATCAAATCCAAGCAAAAATGGGGAAAGGGCCAATCATTACTTTAATTGATGGTGGATTAGTTGGTCATAAAGGATTACGTGATTTTGTTGTGAGCGTAGCGGATGAATTAAATATTCCATATCAGTTTGATATTACGCCAGGAGGAGCAACTGATGCAGCCAAAATGCATTTAGCACATGATGGGGCCCCTGCGATGTCAGTTGGAATTGCATCACGTTATATTCACTCACATACTTCAATGATTCATCGTGATGATTATGAAAATACAGTTAAATTAATGACAGAAGTTGTTCGTCGTTTAGATCAGGAAACTGTCAACAAAATTACATTTGAATAAAAAAAAGACTATCTCTAAAGTGAGATAGTCTTTTTTAATGAAGTTTTAACATAAAAAAAGAGTCTATTTTAAAAAAGTTTAAACAGACTCTTTTCTAAGAAAGTTTGAGGTCCATTCTACCTCAAAAAAAGGGTAATTATAAAACATTGGAATGGAAAGAGAATAATATACTGATACGGCATGATGGGGTAAACCGTATCAATTAGGGTAGTGTTATGCTATCCAATTTCTTGGATGAAGTAATTATATCATAATTTATGGTAAAAAAAATAGTCGAAATAATAAAAAAAATGTAGAAAAATGGTAAAGAACATTTCGGTTTAAAATGTTTGTTAAGCGATAAAAGATTCTATGTTTAAAAAAATGATGAAGTCTTAGTCATCCTCGCAAGTTTTTACATATTTTAAAGACTTAGGAATATAATGAAATGACAAAGAAAAATAGGAGGGTAAAAAATGAGTTATTCATTTAATTGGGATTGTACACTACCAATCAAAAACATAGAAGATATTGTATCGATTAATATTGTACCTGAGACAAACGTTTATGATGAAGGGGATTATTTATCACTTCGCGGGCAAGTGTGTATTGATGGAGAATATGTTTCATCGACTAAAGAGCAATTTTTATTTAATGAGTGTATTCCTTTAGATATCACGCTACCTAATAACGATCGTACGACGAATATTAAAATTGATGTAGAGAATTTTGATTATACGATTGAAGATGGAAATAGGTTATGTTTAAATATTAGATTATGCATTGCAGGATATAATTTAGATAGTACACCAACATTAATTGAACCTGATGAAGAGGATGAAGGGCAGGAACAACCGCCTGTTATTTTTACTAAGGAAGCTATTTTTTCTCCTAAATCAGTTGCGTCGAATGATGATGAGGATCTTGACTATTTAGATTTTGATGACGTTGCGATGCCATCTCACCAGGAAGCGGTGGAATTAGTTGATGAGGAACCAGTTAAAAAAGATGCTGCACTTCCTAAACCATTTTTATCAGAGGTGGCTCGAAAAGAAATAGCAGTTAACCAAGTTCAAAATGATGGAGAGGAAGAAGGAGAAACAGAAATCTTTACTGAATCAAATGATGAATTTGTTCCTGTGGTTGGGGGGGATGTTGAGGCAGTTGCACCGATTGAGGAAGTAGGAGAAGAGCCAGATTTAGTAATTGAAGGTGAGGTAGTGGAGGAGCTAGAACCAGTGATTGAAGCCGAGGTAGTAGAAGAGCTAGAACCAGCGATTGGAGTAGAGGTGGTGGAAGACCGAGATCCAGTGATTGAAGTAGAGGTAGTAGAAGAGTTAGAGCCAGTGGTTGAGGCAGAAGTAGTAGAAGAGTTAGAGCCAGTGGTTGAAGCAGAAGTAGTAGAAGAGTTAGAGCCAGTGGTTGAAGCCGAGGTAGTAGAAGAGTTAGAGCCAGTGATTGAAGCAGAAGTAGTAGAAGAGCTAGAGCCAGTGGTTGAACAATTATCTGATTCAGGTGCATTTGTTGAGCAGGCATCTCGAAAAGAAACATTAACAGATAAAATTAAGCAAATTTTAAATAAAGAACCGGTTGTTGTAGAAAAAAAATCAGAACCTGTTCCAACTACTCCTGCTACTGAGGTGGTTGAAGAAGTCGTACCGGTTAAAGAGGAAGTCGTTAAAGAAGTTGAGGAAATTCAAGTACCCGTTGAACAAAAAGTTGTTGAGCAAGTGGCTACGATTGAGCAAACGATTCAACAACCAATCTCACAATCAACAGGATGGGAAGAAGTTATTTCAGAACAAACGATGCCGACTAAATATCATCCAGTGATGCCAATTCCAGTGGTGCAAGAAGAAGTGACAGAACCAAAAGAAATGATAGAAGAGGAAGAAATTTTACCGTATCCATTAAAACAAAATATTAAAGAAGTAACTTTTGAAGAGCCTGTTGTGAAAGAAAAGTCTAACTTGTTTGATATGTTATATGGATTAGATCAAGAGGAGGAAGTGGCGACGGTGGAAAGTCAAGAAACTGTATCTGAAACGCCAGTTTCGACATCAATTCAAACTGTCTCACAACCTGTTATTCAAAAAGTTCAAGTAACACAACAAATGACACAACCAGTTCAAGTAACACAACAAATGACACAACCAGTTCAAGTAACACAACAAATAACACAACCGGTTCAAGTGGAACAATCATTAGTTGCTGTACAACCTGTTGAAGAAGAGGTAAAGGAAAGTAAGGTAGCCGTCAATATGTCATCATCAAGTGATGATTCGATTGCAAGTCAATTCTCAGATGGGGAAAGTATTATTAAAATCGTGTTTGTTCAAGAGGAAGAAACAACCATTGATGATATTTGTACAAAATATAATGTAACCCAAGATCATATTTATAATTGTGCAAATGTTCAGTCTCCTCTTTGTCCAGGCGATCATGTGATGATAAATTATGGACAATTTAGAAGAAATTAAAATTTTAATTGAAACAAATTATAATCTGAGTGTTGAAAAGGTTTCAAACATTACCTCTAAATCTTTGAAAGTTTCGACAGCACAACACGAATATGTTTTAAAGCTAGCAGAGGGTAATGATGAATTTATTATGAAGCAATTATTTGCTTATAAGTCATTACCTAAAAATATTTTACCCATTTATAGAACGAGAGATCGACAACATTTAGTTCCTTGTCGAGGTCAATTTTTTTATCTGACAGATTATGTTCAAATTATTGCTGTTCCACTTGAAAAGCAGTTATACTATTATGTTGAATTGTTAAATGACTTGCATGAGAAAACGCGTTTAATGACGGATATAAGCGATGAAGAAATTTCTAAAATTTATAATAAAGAGTATAAACGACTTGAGACGAGTTATTCGAAGTTACAAAAAATTATGGAGGCGTGCGAACTTAAGAAGGATCGCTCGCCTTATGAGTGGTATTTTATGATGGTTTATCCGATGATTTATCGGATGTTACAGCAGGCTCATGAGGAGTTGAAAAAGTTTTACGATTTATTAAAAAGGGATCATAAGATGCCGATTAGTTTAATTCACGGTGATGTGAATGTGGCTAATGTTTTAATAAGCGAAAAGGATACATATCTGATTAATTTTGAAAAAAGCCTGTTTTCTTTATCTTCATTGGATATGTATTATTTGGTTGAGGTTTATTATCAGGTTCCTGGAATGAAATCAATTATTTTAGATTATGTTAAAAATGAAAAAGCCGCAATTTTGCGGCACTATTTTTTCTTTAAATCATTATTAGTTGACTTATCAGAGCTCGGTGAGTCTTTACAAGACCACTCGTTGATTAATATTGCAGTATTAAATGAAACATTAGCTCCTCATTTATTAGCTTTTCAAGTTTATAATGAGTTTAACACACCCACCACAACAACGCCAACAAGCCCCCAAGGATCATCAACATGACAAAGTCAAACTGTGAAAAAGAAAAAATGATGAGGAATAATTGATAAAAAAATAAAAGACAAATAATTGATTTTAAAGAGCTTAGATAAGCTCGCCATCCACCTCTTCTTGGATTATTTTTTGGATACATCATATCCACCCCCTTAATATAGTTTATGCATGAGATAAGGGATATAATATATAAGCCCTGATTAATTTTCTACAGAAAGAAAATTTTATCTCATTATCTAGTAATGAAGGGCGGCTTTTCGAGGGGAGAGAATGTGTATTCAGACTTGATAATCGAGCATTTGAATAACCAAGACTGACTTTCACGATCTAGGTTATTAATCATTATATATAAAACATCTAGCAAATTTTTAAGTTAGATGTTTTTTTGTTCCATTCACTTAATATCTTTTATAAGGTATTAGAATTAATTTGAAATTCTTATTCAGCTATTGAATAAACTTGTTTGATGTTGTAGAATACTAACATATATAGCATGATAGGTAATAACCGTGACCAGGAGGAGTAAAAGTATTTTTACATTTTAGAGAGGAGTTCATGTGCTGAAAGAACTCTATGTGAAGACTTTGAAGGTAGCCTGCGAGTTGAGTTTCTGAATAGAGAAGTTAGTAAGAAATTCCGTTTGCTGCGTTAAAGCATAAGTGGTAAGTATAAACTTACAATTAAGGTGGTACCGCGGAATTTTAAGCATTTCGTCCTTTCATAGGACGGAGTGCTTTTTTTGTTAGTCGAGCTTGTCGGTTTACTGATACGGACTTAGTTTAACTATGTTAGATGTTCTTCTTAAATGAATTAAGAGCTAAAACGTCTATACGCCTGTGGTGGATATCACTAATTCGATGTCGTCTATCAATTGTTTGGTCTTGAGATGAAAGAATAAAATTTCAAGATGTACATGCACACTTTTGCTAGCTTATTTTCTGATGATTAAACGGGACCTTATCGTGAATTTGAATTGAAGGAGGGCATTAAAATGACTAAGAACTTAGCACCTAAGTATAATCATTTAGATGTTGAACAAGGTAAATATGCGTTCTGGTATGAACAAGATTGTTTTAAAGCAGAACCACAATCAAATAAACCAAAATATACAATCGTTATTCCGCCACCAAACGTGACAGGAAAATTACACTTAGGACATGCTTGGGATACATCGTTACAAGATATCATTATTCGTATGAAACGTATGCAAGGTTATGATGCTTTATGGTTACCAGGAATGGATCATGCTGGAATTGCAACTCAAGCAAAAGTTGATGCACGTTTAAAAGAACAAGGATTATCTCGTTATGATATTGGACGTGAAGCATTTTTAGAAAAAGCGTGGGAATGGAAAGAAGAATATGCAGGCTTTATCCGTCAGCAATGGGAAAAAATGGGGTTATCATTAGATTATTCTCGTGAACGTTTCACATTAGATGAAGGATTATCAAAAGCAGTTCGCCGTGTATTCGTTCAATTATACGAAAAAGGATTAATTTATCGCGGTGAACGCATTATTAACTGGGATCCAGCAGCTCGTACAGCTTTATCTGATATCGAGGTTATTCATAAAGAAATCGAAGGAGCTTTCTATCATTTCAAATACATGATTGAAGGAACAGATGAATTCTTAGAAGTTGCAACAACTCGTCCTGAAACAATGTTTGGAGACGTTGCCGTTGCGGTTCACCCTGAAGACGAACGTTATAAACATTTACTTGGTAAAAATGTTCTGATTCCAGGAAATGCTAAACCAATCCCAGTCATTGCTGATGAATACGTTGAAATGGATTTTGGAACAGGGGCTGTTAAAATTACGCCAGCTCATGACCCTAACGATTTTGAAGTTGGAAATCGTCATAACTTAGCTCGTCCAATCTGTATGAACTTAGATGGTTCAATGAATGAATTAGCAGGTAAATATAATGGAATGGATCGTGCAGATGCACGTAAACAATTAGTGGCTGATTTAGAAGCAGCGGGATTAGTTGTTAAAATTGAAAAACATGTTCATGCAGTTGGGCACTCTGAGCGTACAGATGCAGTCGTTGAACCTTATTTATCAACACAATGGTTCGTTAAAATGGAAGAATTAGCTGCTCGTTCAGTTACAAATCAAGGAACTGATAATAAAGTAAACTTCGTTCCAGAGCGTTTTGAAAATACATTCTTACGTTGGATGGAAAACATTCATGATTGGTGTATTTCACGCCAATTATGGTGGGGACATCAAATTCCAGCTTGGTATCATAAAGAAACTGGAGAAATGTATGTCGGAGAAGAGGCTCCAGCAGATATTGAAAACTGGAACCAAGATGAAGACGTATTAGATACATGGTTCTCGTCTGCTTTATGGCCATTTACAACTTTAGGTTGGCCAGATGTTGAATGTGAGGACTTTAAAGCTTACTTCCCAACAGATACATTAGTAACAGGATATGATATTATCTTCTTCTGGGTATCTCGTATGATTTTCCAAAGTTTAGAGTTTACAGATGAGCGTCCATTTAAAAATGTCTTAATCCATGGATTAGTACGTGATGCTGAAGGACGTAAGATGAGTAAATCATTAGGTAATGGGGTTGACCCAATGGATGTTATTGAGAAATACGGGGCAGATAGCTTACGTTACTTCTTAACAACAAATTCAGCACCAGGTCAAGATTTACGTTATATTGAAGAAAAAGTAGAGTCTACATGGAATTTCATTAACAAAATTTGGAATGCTTCTCGTTTCGTCATCATGAATTTGGAAGGGATGACAGTAGAAGATGTATGTTTACAGGCTGCTACATTAAACGTTGCAGATAAATGGATTTTAGGTCGTTTAAATGAAACAATTGAAGCAATCAACTATAATGCAGATAAATTTGAATTTGGTGAGGTAGGACGTCACTTATACAACTTTATCTGGGAAGATTTCTGTAACTGGTATATTGAAATGGCTAAGTTACCATTACAAGGTGAAGACGAAGAAGCAAAACGTTCAACTCGTATGGTTTTAACTTATGTATTAGAATCTATCGTGAAATTATTACATCCATTTATGCCATTCGTAACAGAAGAAATTTATCAAATGATTACACGTGAAAATACGGCATGTGCAGTAGCAGCATGGCCAGTTGTTAAACCAGAATTCAATGATGCGAAAACAATGGCTGATTTCACATTATTAATGGATATTATCCGTTCAGTTCGTAACATCCGTGCTGAAGTAGATGCGCCAATGAGCAAAAAAATCCGTATTTTTATCAACGCTAAATCAGAAGAGGCATTAGTCAACTTAACAGCAAACCAAGCTTACTTAGCTCGTTTCTGTAATCCAAGTGAATTAGTGATTGAAAAAGATTTAACAGTATCAGAAGAAACAATGACAGCTGTTGTAACAGGAGCTGATATCTTCTTACCAACTGAAGGATTAATTGATGTAAGTGCAGAAATTAATCGTTTAACAGCCGAACTTAAAAAATTAGAAGGTGAAGTTAAACGTGGAGAATCTAAGCTTGCAAATGAAAAATTCGTTTCAAAAGCACCTGCTCACTTAGTTGAAGAAGAACGTAATAAATTAGCTGATTACAAAGAAAAATTTGAAACGGTTAAAGAACGTTTAGCACAACTTCAAAAATAATTATTTTTAAACTGCCTTAGTTTTAGGGCAGTTTTTTTTATCGACTAAGATGATGAATTTTGTAAGTAATTATATTTTTTAGTAAATGTTACAAAAAATACAAGTTATGAGGGACGGTTTTTTCTTTCAAAAACGAATATTAGTTGGTAGAATTATGATAGTATTACAAAAAATATGATATCAAATGATGCTTAAATCAAAAGAGAGTTATAAATTTAGATAAAATGGGAAAAATAATCTATTATTGGATGGGGAAAGGGTGGTATCAACATGAATGAGTCAAAGAAAAGAAAAAAATATCGTTTAAATGCTAAGTTTTATTGTTGGATTTTTCTTTTTGGGATTATTGGCACATTAATTTTTAATGTTAAATATTCAATTCAATCAAATACACTTCCTAATTTTCATGGGTGGTCAGCCGAAGAAGTGATGGCATATGACAAAGAACACGAAAATATAACAGTGATTTATGAATTAGTTTATTCCTATGATATTTTACAAAATAGGGTCATGGAACAATCCATTAAACCAAGAACTGTCATTGGAAAAGATCCATTGGTCTTAACGGTAACCGTTTCTAAAGGGGCCCCTGTAATGGATGATTTTACGGGGAAAAGCGTGTCAAAGTTAATGGAGTTTGCAAATGAACACGATTTAATTGTAGTGTCGACTGAAGGATCAGATGAAGTGGAAAAAAGAAGTGGTAATCAGGTTATTTCTCAGTCTGTTTTAATGGGAGAGACACTTAAGAAAGGTGAAAAAATCCAAGTGACGCTAAATTAAAACAGCTGATTTTGATGTAATTAGGTGGTGTTGAAATGTTTAGAAATGGAAATGATGTCATTGAATGGGTAAATCAACAATTACGATTTGGAATAAAACCAGGACTTGAACGAATGGAAGCTGCTTTAGCGCGTCTTGGGAATCCCCATTTAAAAATAAGAACCATTCATATTGCAGGAACGAATGGAAAAGGATCAACAGTTACGTATCTTCGTTCGGTATTACAGGATGCAGGGTATCTTGTAGGAACCTTTACGTCTCCCTATATTGAATCATTTAATGAACGTATTTCATTAAATGGTGTTCCGATTAGTGATGATGATTTAGCGTGGTGTGCGAATGTCGTGAAACCGATCGTTGAAGAAATTAATAAAACTGATATTGGACCTTTTACAGAATTTGAATTAATCACACTTATTTCATTTGTTTATTTTAAAAATCAGCCCGTTGATGTCGTGATTTATGAAGTGGGATTAGGAGGTCGTTTGGATGCAACAAATATGATCCAACCACTGGCATGTGGGATTACGAATATCGGCCATGATCATGAAGCGATTTTAGGTGATACTTTACAAAAAATTGCAGTTGAAAAACTGGGGATTGTAAAACATGGTGTTCCTTTGTTTACAACAGAGGATGATGACGATGTGTTAGAAATTTTTAAAGTTACCTGTGAAGGGAAAAATAGCCCATATTTAAATGCCTTAAGTACTTATGCTCCAACAAATATTAAGAATCGACATGAAGGGATTCAATTTGATTGGGTTGATTTACCGAATGTTAAGTTAAATATGAAAGGACTTCATCAGGTTAAAAATGCGACTTTAGCCTATTCTATCTTAAAGTATTTAAAAGAAAAAAGGATTTTTAGCATTTCTGAAGTAAATATATATAGGGGAATGAAAGAAGCTTTTTGGAAAGGTCGCTTTGAATTGATTCATGATGAGCCAGCCATTATTTTAGATGGTGCTCATAATCCTGAGGGAATGAAGAACCTATGTGAAACAGTACAAGAGCTTTATCCAACCAAACGCCATGTATTTATGGTGAGTGTTTTAAAGGATAAAGAGTATAGCGAGATGTTTAAGTATTTAAAAGTAGTAGCGGATGAGGTTCATTTTACAACCTTTGATTATCCACGGGCACAATCGGGAAAAAATCAGTTTGAGAGTTATAGCGGTCTGAATGCAGATTATGACGAAGATTATGAACAATTACTTGAGAAGTTATTAGATCACTTAACGGATGAGAAGTGCCTAATTATTACGGGATCTTTATATTTCATTTCAGAAGTTCGAAAATATTTAATGAAATGAGATTTCAACAATTTTCTTAAGATGATTTTGATATCATGAGACTCATAAACTAATTAGTAAAACTAATCATGGGATGATTTGTACGATTGGATGGGGGATTATGGTTAAAAAAATAAAATGGATCCTAAGATGATTCGAGCTTTTTTGTTGTTGACGTTGATATTTACTGTTTTAGGGTTTTCGTTTGGTAAAATATTAGATGGGATTTTATTGCCAAATTCAAGTGAGGATCAACCAACTGTCTCAGTTGAGACACCTGAAGAGACTAAAGCAACGGGCGAATCAGATGAAACAACTGAAGAAAAGACCTCGATAGAGGTGGCAGTAAATGATGAAAATGCCATTTATATTATGCAGTTAGGTGTTTTTGAAACCTATGATAATCTTCTAACGTTAGCTGGAGATTTACAAAAACTAGGGTATAACTATGGTGTTACTAGAACGGATGGAAAGTATTCTGTATTTTCCCATATCTCAGGAACGAAAGAATCATTAGAAAGTGTTGAACAAGCTTTAAAAAGCCAAAATTTAACGTATTTCATTAAACGATTAGAAATTGAAGGTGGAGATTTACGTTGGGATTATTTTTTACAAGCTGTCAAACAAAATCCATTTGAAATGACAAGTGAGTTTATACAGACGTTTACAGATGATGAGATGCACATCTTTGGTTATTATATGACCTTATCAAATGCTTCCTTTGAGACGCTTGCCAATGAGCGTCAAAAAATGTTACTTGAAATCTATCAATGGTTAACTCAATAAGATTGGAAGTGATTGATTTTAAATGGAGTCCTTTATGATTCGTGATTTACCGTTTGATGAGCGGCCACGAGAACGTTTATTAACTGAGGGGGCAGAGTTTTTATCAAATGCTGAACTTTTAGCCATTTTATTAAGAACGGGGACAAAGAATCAATCAGCTCTTCAAATGGCACAGCTTATTTTAAAGCAAACACAAGGATTGAAGTTTTTAAATGAGATGACCATTGAAGAGCTTATGAATGTAAAGGGAGTAGGCAAAAGCAAAGCGATTCAATTGCTTGCAAGTATTGAACTTGGGAAACGTATTTCTAAAGCGAAATATCAAAAAGTTGATGCTATTTTATCACCTAGTGATTGTGTCGATTATTTAGCAGTTGAAATGAAACATTTGACACAAGAACATTTTGTTGTTTTATTCTTAGATACTAAAAATTATATCATCTCGAAAAAAACAATTTTTATTGGATCATTAAATAAAGCGATTGTTCATCCAAGAGAAGTCTTTAAAGAAGCCATTAAACGTTCTGCGGCTTCGGTGATTTGTGCACATAATCATCCGAGTGGTGATCCTACACCGTCTGAACAAGATATTGGCTTGACTCATCGTTTGTATGAGGCAGGCGAATTAATTGGTATTAAAGTGCTGGATCATTTAATTATCGGTGATGATCAATTTGTAAGTCTTAAAGAAAAAGGTTATTTATAAAATTATAAAAGCTCGCTATTACAGCGAGCTTTTATTCTGTTTTAACGTTGGTTTTAGCATCTTCTTTCATTTCCCATTGGATGACAATCGTCATTAAAACTCTCAATAAAAAGATGGAACCGAGGATAATAAGTTCATTTAAACTTTGGATGAGAACAGTTTTTAATATTTCAGCTGCTAATTTAAATTCTAGCCCTGTTGCCATGGAATTAGCAAATTGATGTTTAACAGGGTAGGCATCTTTTGTGAGAAGTGCTCTAACATAATGATAAAAAGCCCTAAATGATCCAATGGTTATAATTAAGATTCCCATCATTTCTAAAATACTAATAATGATAGGTAATATAGTATCAATTATTGATTCAACCATAAAGTCCCTCTTTTTTATAAGATTATTTTTATTATTCGGAATAATGACAAAGATATACAACTTTTCAAAAAATCAGAAAAATTTGTTATTTGTTAGACGTTTCTAGATATATAGTTTAGAAAACTTTAATAAAGTGGGGGGGCTAGGAGGTATGTGTGGATTTATGGTGTAATGATTTAAAAACAGAAGAGTTTGAAGGAAGTGTTGTCTAGATTTCGTATCGAGGACCTGATTGATGTATGATTGAAAATCGTGTGGGGATGTGAGAGTTTTATTATTTATCGACTATAAGAGTTGAAGATTCAGAGATGCAACCTTTTGAGTTAAATGGCAGTTTAGTTGTTTGCAGTGTAAAAGTCTATGGGGTTGAGGTTGATTATTGGATGTTGAATCAAGCAAGGGAAGGATGTCAGGTTTTGGATCCGATTGCTCGATTTTTAAGTAATTACGGTGATAGTGGAAAATAAATGTAAGAGATAGTTGAAAGGATGTCTAAGTCAAAGGGTTAGATGTTATAATGTAACTAATAAAAATGTAATAGAATGAGATGAGGAATGTATGAATGGTCAAGCATGTAGGAACGTGTGAGTTAGAAACGAAACGGCTGATTTTAAGAAAATTCAAACGGGATGATGCAGTAATGGTTTTTAATAATTGGGCAAGTGATGAGGAAGTGACACGCTATGTGGCTTGGCCTATACATCATCATATCGGGGAAACTACTAAAGTATTGATAGGATGGGAGATGGCTTATCAACATCTAACGACTTATCAATGGGCAATAGTTTTAAAAGAAACACAGGATGTGATTGGGTCGATTTCTTTATTTAATATAGTCAACTTACATCAAAAAGAAGGGGCTGTTTGTGAGTTTGGTTATTGTTTAAGTCGAAAGTATTGGAATCAAGGAATTACGACGGAGGCTTCTTGTGCGATTTTAGCTTTTGCTTTTGAAGTAGTCGGGTTTACGAGAGTGAAGGCTCGTCACGATGTGTTAAATGTGGCATCAGGCCGCGTGATGCAAAAGCTTGGTATGACATATGATCGTTTGTTGAAAAACGCCTGTCAAAATAGTAGACGACAATGGATTGATTGTAAGGTTTATCAAATTCAGAAAGAGGAGTTTTTTAAGTCCTTTCAATCAAATATAAAAGGTGGAATGTAAGATTCCACTTTTTATGTGTTTTTGTCTGGTCATTCAGTGTTATTGAGATGATCGGATTCGAATTAAGGATGAGATGACGAAATTTGAGTTAAACTAAATAAGAATATTTCATGTCAGATAGGAAAAAAATACTGTTCTTTTTGGAATATTGTAACTCTTTTTCTTTTAGATAGTGTAAAAAGTGTGTAAACTTTCCACAGTTAAATCTATCTGTTCAAATGGGGTTGTGTATAACATATCAATTCTATATAATTAGCAGTATATATTATTGTTTAAGTTTAGGATGTGTTCGAATGAAGGGTGTTAACCATTTAAAAGTTTTTGGAATTATCGTTTTAATTTTTATGACCTTAATCACGGTGGGGTATACGATGCATAATGAAACGCTTAATCCACTTCCTGAACGTGTGATTAAAGATGGAATGTCAGTGGTTCAGACTGGGTATACAGGGATTGTGGAAGGCTTTAAGCGGTTTGTGACGAATGTGAATGATTTATTTCATACGTATGAGGAAAATAAGTTATTAAAACAGCAGCTTTATAATTATGAGTCTTTAAACGTTTATACGAATCAGTTAGAAGAGCAGTTGGCTTCTTTAGAGGAAACATTAGAGACAGGGTTGTCACTGACCAGCTATGATACGATTAATGCCACAACCGTGATGCGGAATGTTGATCAATGGCATGACTTTATGGTGATTAATAAAGGGAAAAAAGATGGAATTGAGACGGATATGGCTGTTTTATCAAAAGAGGGGTTCTTAATCGGTAAAGTGATTACAGTCAACGAAGTTTCATCAAAAGTTAAATTAATTAAAAATCAAGATTTCGGTAGTAAGGTGTCAGCTTTAATTGATGGGAAAGAAAATTCAATCGGAACGGTTGAAGGTTATGATTACATGAATGATGAGTTAGTGATGACACAGGTTTCAAAAGATGTATTGGTAGAGCCTGGGGATGTGGTCATTACAAGTGGACTTGGAGGTGTTTATCCGCGTGCTTTATTAATTGGCTATGTGGATCGTGCTGAAGTTAGTAAAGATGGCTTGACACAGACGCTTTATTTAAAAGGGGAGAAAAACTATAATAATATGGATTATGTCATTGTTGTAAAACGTGAGGCGGTGGTTCCGAATAATGGTTAGAGTCATTGTTTTATTTATTACCTGCTTTGTTATGGATAATTTGTTAGTTAGTTTTTTACCAATTCAACCGATGTTTGGTTCTTATAGTGCAATTCCTAATGTGTTTTTAATGTGTTTATGCTTCTTTACGTTTTATGATCGTGGAAATAAGGCATTAGTATTTGCGATTATTTTCGGTATTTTATATGATATTTGTTATGCGGATTTGTTTGGAATCTATACGTGTTTGTTCCCGATTATTACGTTCTTACTTCAACGCTTTGTTTCAAATAGTATGCCAGTCAATATTTTATCGATGCTTGCTTTATTCTCAATTGTCATTGTGATTGAAGAATGGGCGGTTTATTTTTTAGTTAATACGATGATGGTAACGAATGTTAGTGGTTATGCCTTCGTAAAATTAATTTTATTTCCAACCTTATTATTTAACTCACTTGTTGTTTTAGTCTTGTATCCCATTTTGAAAAGTCAGTTTGGAAGATATCAAAAACAACTTGAACATATGTAAAAGCATCTCTTAAGAGATGCTTTTTGTTTTATAAAGTAAAGATGACACATTTATAAATGCATTGAGATAATCTAAATAATTTTTATTTAAAATAAGTTTTGAATTTCTCCTCAAATGGTCTAAATGCTTAATTTCCTTCATATGATGAAAGTGAAATATCAGGCTATGAGTTGTAAATGATGTTGTTAGGGGGAATAAATCGTGGCTGATCCTAGAAAGAGAAAAAGCACATACCGGTCTAATTATCAAGGATATCGACCAACACATTCAAATTATTATGCAAAGTATCGAAATAAAAAACAGCAAGATGAGACTAGCCAGATGGTGGGGCGTTTTAGCATGCAGGCAACAGTTTGCTTATGTATTTTGATGGGGGTTTTAATTCTTCAAAAGTTACCACAAACTCCGGCTTATCAAAGTGTAAAGACGATTTTACTGAGTGAGATGCCTTTTTTGAAGTATAAAAATCAATACGAGAAGTTTTTAACTAATATGTTTCCATTTGAATTTAATTTACCAACTCAAGAGAATGACACCACAACAGTTAGTGGAATTATTGGAACAACGGAGAGTGACGTGGGAGTTGAATCTGAAGGGACAGAACAAATGATTGATGTGGCGGAGTACTTAACTAAGATTAATGAAAACATGGTGTTACGTGATTTCCATCACGGTGTCATTGTCAAAACTGAAATCGGAGAAAGTATTCCAAATTTAGTGCCTGGAATTGTGATTCATGTCGGGATTGATCCAGATATCAGTAATTATATGAGTATTGAATTAGATAATGATATGATTTTAACCGTTGGTTTTTTAGAAAAACGAAGTGTGAGTTTGTATGAACATGTTAAACAAGGAGAGTCATTAGGTGTTGGTTCAGTGATTGGAGAACCTGGAACAGAGTTAGGGGATTATGCTTATTTCTATTTGCAATTAGAAAAAGATGGGGAGTACTTAGATGTTAGTGATTTTTTAAATAGCCTAATGAACTAGATGAAATGGAGGGCTTAAGGTTGCATAAGAATAAGATTAAGTTTGAGCCATCTTATTATATCGTGACGTTACTAGCTATCTTAACTGGATATTTTAATCAATATATTGTGTTTGCAATTAGTATTTTGTTGCATGAATGTGGTCATCTCCTGATGGCCTCTTTTTTCAAATGGGAATTAGATGAGCTAAAGTTTTTTGCATTTGGTGGACAGATGCGATTTAAGGGAGAGTTGAATAAGGCGAATAAAGAAGATTTATTGATCAGTAGTGCAGGCGTCATGGTTAATCTCATGTTACTATCCATTTTTCTTTATTTTGCACAACTAGAGGTGAGTGGAATTCAATTAAAATGGATAAACTCATTTATATGGGCGCAATGTTTTATTATCGTATTTAATCTAATTCCATTACCGCCACTTGATGGAAGTCGAATACTTGGAGATATCTTGTCATGTTTTTTTCCGTATCGATACTCTTTAAGAATAATTTGTTACTTTAATATTGTGTTTATCAGTTTTATTGTATTACTTACAATTTTATACGATTTTCGACAATTCTATTTAATCCTAGGTTTTTTGTTTTATTCGACTGTAAAGTTTAATCAAAATGCTCAGTATTTATTTCAACGATTTTTACTACATAAGAAAATGTATAGAAATGTTGATTTACCAAGAAAAATCACGATTCTTTGTGATGATTCCTGGGAGGATAAAATTTATCGAGGGTATTTAAACATGTTTCAGTTTAATGAAAGGTTTCATGACGAGCTAACTTGGTTACAGTTGAAATTTAGGGAAAATAATAAGGTAATTATTGACGTTAAAATTAAAAGTGATTAAAATGATAACTGTCACTTTTTTAAGTAACTATGGAGGCGGAGTTTAAATGGAAATGATGGAACATGATTTTTCCGTTTTAGTAGTAGATGATAATGAAATTAATCTCATGCTAATGGAAGATATTTTAGAAGTAATAGATGTGAAGCATGTTAAAACGGTTGACAGTGGTGAAGGAGCCATTGATGAAATAAAACAAAATCCTAATTACGATGTCGTGGTCATGGATATTTGTATGCCAGTAATTGACGGCTATGAAGCCTCAAAAAGAATTCGTCAGCTCGGGTATTCAGGTCGCATTATTGCATTAACGGCCAATGGTTTATCAAAAGATGATCCGAAATTTTTGGAAGCTGAGATGGATGATATTTTACTAAAACCTGTTGATTTGAATTTAATTAAAAAAGTCTTATGTGCGTAAAAAAACATAAGGCTTTTTGTTTTAAGAGTGAAAAATAAACCAAAATAAAATGAATAGATTATCTCATAGATTAGTTCAGTGAATGTCAAATTGAATAGATAAACGTAAAAAAAGGTAGACATAACCACTTATAAATCGTTGACGAATAGGATTCACTTTGATATAATGAATCATGTTGTTAGCACCTTAGGGTACTACAACCGCTCGGACAAGGTTTCAAATATGAAACTTCATATGCCTTTGATGGCGAGTCTTAGTTAAATTTTAAGGAGGTGCAGGTAAATGTACGCTATTATTAAAACTGGTGGTAAACAATTAAAAGTTGAAGTAGGTCAAGCAATCTACATTGAAAAATTAAATGTTGCTGAAGGTGAAGTTGTAACTTTCGACGAGGTATTATTCGTTGGAGGAGAAAACACAAAAGTTGGTGCTCCTTTAGTAGAAGGTGCAACTGTAACTGCTAAGGTTGAGAAACATGGTAAAGGTGAAAAAATTATCGTGTTCAAATACAAACCAAAAAAAGGTTACAAAAAGAAACAAGGTCACCGTCAACCATACACTAAAGTTGTTATCGAAGCAATCAACGCTTAATTAGTTGACACATGATTACAGCCAATTTTAACTATAAAAACAATAAAGTAGAGTCATTTGAGATTAGCGGCCATGCCTTTGCAGGTGAACCAGGTGAAGACTTAGTCTGCGCTGCGGTGAGTGCTGTTTCGATTGGCTTAACCAATTCCATTATCAGCTTAGATGAATCAGAACTTACAATTAAAATGGAAGATGGTTATTTATTCGTTGAAAATATTCCATCAACTGATGCGGCTCAAACGCTGATGTTTGGAATGTTGACTTCTTTGAATACGATTGAAGAAGATCATTTTAAATATTTAACAGTAATAGAAAACAAATAGGAGGTGGAAACATGTTAAAATTAAATTTACAATTATTCGCATCTAAAAAAGGTGTTGGTTCTACAAAGAATGGTCGTGACTCTGAGTCAAAACGTTTAGGAGCTAAATTAGCTGATGGACAATTTGCTACTGCAGGATCAATCATCTACCGTCAACGTGGAACTCGTATTTATCCAGGTGTAAACGTAGGTATGGGTGTAGATCACACTTTATTCTGCAAAATCGATGGTGTTGTTAAATTCGAGCGTTTAGGACGCGACAAAAAACAAGTTTCTGTTTACCCAGCAGCTAACTAATTGATTGAATAATTCCCCTAATCATCAGATTAGGGGTTTATTTTTATGTAGATTTCTTTGTATGAGAAAGACTAAATCAATTGATAATATAAATAGATAATCAAATTGATGAAGCTTTTGCTTCGCAAAATAGAATTGAGGGATTGCCTTGTTTATAGATCAAGTCAAAATTAAAGTGACGGCAGGTGATGGAGGAAATGGTGCTGTTGCCTTCCGTCGCGAAAAATATATCGCCAATGGTGGACCTGCAGGTGGAGATGGAGGAAACGGTGGAAGTGTCGTTTTCGTCGCAGATGAAGGATTATCAACGTTACTCGATCTTCGCTATAACCGAGTTTTAGCCGCTAAGAATGGTGAAAATGGAATGGCAAAAAGTTGCCATGGTAAAAATTCAGACGATTTAATTGTTAAAGTTCCTGTTGGAACAATCGTTTATGATACGAGCACAAATTTAATTATTGCTGATTTAACTGAAAATGGACAACGTGCTGTTATTGCAAAAGGTGGACGCGGAGGACGTGGAAATATTCATTTTGCTACACCAAGAAATACAGCGCCAGAACTTGCTGAAAATGGTGAGTTAGGACAAAAACGCGAAATTCGTGTTGAATTAAAAGTTTTAGCTGATGTTGGATTAGTTGGATTCCCGAGTGTCGGAAAATCAACTTTAATTTCTGTTGTTTCAGCTTGTAAACCAAAAATCGCTGCTTATCACTTCACAACATTAGTGCCAAATTTAGGTGTTGTTGGAGTTCCGGATGGTCGTTCATTCGTTATGGCTGATTTACCGGGATTAATTGAGGGAGCGGCAAGTGGAGCTGGACTTGGTCATCAATTCTTACGACATATTGAACGTACACGTGTTATTTTACATGTTATTGATATGTCAGGAATGGAAGGCCGAGATCCTTATGAAGATTATGTAACGATTAATAACGAATTAGGACAATATCGTTATAAACTTCTTGAACGCCCACAAATTATTGTGGCGAATAAAATGGATAATCCGGATGCAGAAGAAAACTTACGTATCTTTAAAGAGAAAGTAGGAGACGATGTTACAATCGTTGAGATTTCTGCTGCAACACGTCAAGGAATTGACCAATTATTATACAAAACAGCTGATTTATTAGAAACAACTCCACAATTCCCATTATATGATGAAGAAGAAGTGGAACAATCAGTTATGTATAAGTTTGCTCCTGAAGAAGCTAAATTCCATATCACTCGTGGAGATGATGGAGTTTATGTGGTAACTGGAGCCCATATTGAAAAAATCTTCCATCAAACAGACTTTAATCGTGAAGCATCTGTTATGCGATTTGCACGTCAATTACGTCATGCTGGAGTTGATCAAGCATTACGTGATCTTGGGGTACAAGATGGAGATCTTGTTCGTATTCTTAACTTTGAATTTGAATTCAAAGACTAATCCTATTTCAAAAAACCATGTTACATGTCGTAATATGGTTTTTTTGTTTTATGCGTTACTTTAAAGCCAACATGGTACAGCATGAATATGTCAATTCATCTCATTCTTTTATTGTTTTTAAATTAACAATAATAAATAAAATATTTACTCTAAATTCATAATCAAAATGGGACGGTATTGGTTTAAAGAGCGCCAGATTAAATAAAAAAATTTTTATTTGTAATGGATTAGCATTGACTATACGTCTAGATTTGTAATGGTGTGAAACTGTTATTAAATGACTCTAGCAACGCAGAGATTTTTCTTCTTGATAGGCCAGTCTTTCTTGCAGGATATTTTCTAGAGTAATCGAAGATAGATTTTATTTTTAAAAATAGGTCTAGCTTCTAAAAGACCTAACCCTTGAGAAGAATTACATCATTTAAAAATCTTTATCTTTAGATAATAGAATCTTTTTCTCATGAAATACGAAGTTATATTCAAGAAATGGTTAACATATATTGTAAAGAGAAAATTGTAGAGAGGAGAATCGGACTTATGAAAATCCATATCGTGCAACGAAATGACACATTTGATTCTATTGCAGAAAAATACAATGTTAGTGTCCAGGATTTGATAGGGATGAATACACATATTAATCATTTAACTCCACTCGTACCCGGATTAAAAGTTAAAGTGCCATCACCAGTCAGAAAAGATGAGCCAAATGTAGCACAAAACATTCAAAAGTATTATCCTAATTTAGATAAGGAGAGTATTAATTTACAAACTGCAACAACTACAGAGCCTGTTGTTGTCAACACAACCCCAACAAAAAAAGTAACAGTAACAGAGAGTCATATGCTTTCTGAAACACCGACAACGACGACAACGACTACGCAAACGGTAACCCAAAAACCAGTTGAAAATATGACTTCTTTAGTGACAGAGACGCCAGTCACAGTGAGTACCCATCAAGAAATGACTACTGTCCCACTTGTTCAAACCAAAACCGAAGAAGCCGTAACTATTCCACTTAAACAGGTTCAAACCAAAACCGAGGCAGTAAAAGCGCCTAATGAGGGTGTAAAAATTGCAAGTACTCAACAAACAATGGAGGAATATCTAGTTAATATGAATAAATCATATTATCAAGGTGCTCCGTCTTATACGACAACAAATTATCAAGTTCCTAATGTTCCTCAGATGACCTTCCCATATGCAGGTGTTCCATATCCACCAATGCCAAGTCCTTATTCGATTCCTTATCCACCAGTATGTGGAATGACAAGAGGACCAGAAGATGAACGCTTTTTTATGGGTGGATTTGGTTATCCATTTTACGGAGGTTTTGGATGGGGAGGCTATCCATTTTACGGAGGATATGGATGGGGGTATCCATATTATGGCGGTTATGGATGGGGCCGTCCTAATTACGGATGGGGATATGGACACAGAGCACCATCTTGTGGCTCATCTTATCCTTACTATTAAAACTAAGTTAATCCCATTTCCTAAAAAGGAGTCTATTTCAAAAGAGATAGACTCCTTTTTAATCTATATTAAAACGATATGGATAAAGTCACACTTCATATTCACTTTTTTTTGAACTCTACTTTATCCCGCCGGTAAGCGTTTACTAATAGTAGTTTTAGTGTTAAGATAACAATGAAATTGGAGGAAAACTCCATTTTAAAAGAAGTGTTTGAAAAATATTTTTATAATCGATTCAAAAGCTACTTAGGCGGAGGGGACTTAAAAAGATGAGTAAATTTAGTATTCAAGACTTTAAAGGGGTTGTACCAGCATTATTAACGGTATTTGACAAAGACGAAAATATTGATGAGATGGGAATGAGGCAGTTAGTTTCCTTTTTACTTGATAAAGGGGTAAATGGATTATATTTAACTGGTTCAACAGGTGAAGGATTTACCATGTCATCTATTGAGAGAATGCGTGTTGTTGAAATTGTCATGGATGAGGTAGCAGGGCGCGTTCCAGTCGTTGTTCATGTTGGAGCTATTGGAACTAAATTATCAATTGAATTGGCACAACATGCTGAAAGAGCTGGAGCAGATGGAATTTCAAGTGTCCCACCATTTTATTGGCGATTTAATGAGGATCAAATTGTAAAATACTATGAAGATATTGCCAATGCAACCTCTCTTCCAATGATTGTTTATAACGTACCGCTTGTTGGATTACTTGGGATGAATGCTATTAAACGATTAGCTCAAATTGAAAATGTTAAAGGAATTAAATACACAGCCTTATCTTTATATGAAATTACTCAAATAAAAGATGAAATTGGAGAAGATTTCTTGGTTTACTCCGGAGCAGATGAAATGGCCATGGCTGGACTATTAGCTGGAGCAGATGGAATTGTTGGATCATTTTACAATGTGATGCCAGAATTATTTATTAATATTTACAATGCGGTCCAGAATAAGGAATTGGACGAGGCAAAGCGTCTACAAAAAGAAGCAGTCGAAATTATTATGTATGCTTTAAGTTATCCATCGTTCTATGCTTTAATGAAAGTGATGCTTAAATGGATGGGAATTAATGCAGGGTACTGCCGTCGTCCATTTGAAAATGTAACACCTGAAAATGAAGCCATTTATAAAGAAGGATTCAAGGTATTAAAAGAAAAATACGAAATTCATGATGTTGAATTTTTAAAGCATCTTTAAGAGATAAATTGATCTGCACACAAATTTAAATAAAGATAACACCCGTCAAAGTAGCGGGTGTTATTTTAAAATAAATCCTAGTTTAAAAGGAGAGACGCGGATGCCAATGGTTGATATGCCTTTAAAGCAGCTTGAAATCTACGACGGAACGAATCCGATTCCACAAGATTTTGATGATTTTTGGAATGAAAGAATTTTAGAAGTATTAAATGTTTCGTTAAACTATGAAATGAATCCATATGAAATTTATCAGTTTGAGACTTGTGAATATTATGAGATATCGTTTATCGGAATACGTGGGGGTAAAAGATATGCGAAATATATAAAGCCCAAATCGTCCAAAAATGTTCCACTCATTCTTCAGTTTCATGGCTATCCTGGAGCGAGTCGAAGTTGGTTTGAGCAAACCTCTTTCGTTGGGATAGGATGCGCCGTAATTGCAATGGATTGTCCGGGTCAAGGAGGTAAAAGTGAGGATTTATCCAAACGAATTGGAACGACGGTATCTGGTCATATTGTAGCAGGATTAGATGGGGATCCTAAACAAATGTATTATGTTGAGTTAGCTCAGGATATCTGTCTTCTTTGTCGCATTGTTGAACAGTTAGAAGGGATTGATCACACACGAATTTTTGCTAATGGAGCCAGTCAAGGAGGTGGATTAGCTCTTATTTGTACGGCATTAAATCCAATGATAAAACGATGTGCTACACTGTATCCATTCTTATCTGACTATGAACGTGTGTGGGAAATGGATTTGGATCAGATAGCCTATGAGGGACTTCGCTATTACTTTAAGTGGTTCGATCCATTACATGAACGAAAAGAAGAAATATTTACAAAACTCGGATATATTGATGCTCAGCATTTCGCTCATCGAATTCAGGTACCTGTGTTATTAGGAACAGGATTGATGGATCAGATATGTCCGCCTAGTACGCAGTTTGCTGTTTTTAATCATTTGAATGGACCGAAAAAACACGTCATCTTTCCTGATTATAAACATGAAGAAATTGGAATTTTTGATAATTTGTTAATTGATTTTTTTCTAGAGGGGAGTGATTAAGATGCCAATGATGGATATGCCTATACAGGAACTTAATTGTTATTTAGGAAAAGGAAATTATCCCTCGGATTTTATTGACTATTGGAATCGACAAATAGCGCGACTAAATGAGAGAGACTTAGAGTATGAATTGGTAAAAAAAGAGTTCTTAAATGAGTGTGCTGACTATTATGAGTTATATTTTAAGGGAATTGATGGTGCAAGAATTCATGCGAAATATATTTGTCCAAAGAATCGCCAAAATGTACCGCTTATCCTTCAATTTCATGATTATAAGCAAAGTAGTAAGAGTTGGTATCATCTAACGCGCTATATTGGCATTGGTTATGCCGTGTTAGCAATGGATTGTCGAGGACAAGGCGGAATGAGTGAAGATTTGGGAGGTGTTTTAGGAACAACTGTCTGTGGTCATTTAATGATAGGCATTGATGATGAACTGGATCAAATGTATTATCGAAAAGTTTATTTAGATGCCTATTTATTATCAAAAATTGGATCACAATTACCTCAAATTGATACCCAAAAAATAGTCTCTTATGGACAAGGACAAGGTGGAGCACTTGCGATTGTTGTGGCCGCAATGAATAAAGAAATTAACAAATGTGTGGCTAAAGATCCTTTTTTAGCTGACTTTAAACGAGTATGGGAAATGGATTTAGATTCATTAATGTATGAAGGACTTCGTTATTATTTTAGATGGTTTGATCCACTTCATGAGCGTGAGGATGAGGTGTTTTCAAGACTTGGGTATTTAGATGTGGTCCATTTTGCGAAGCAATTAAACTGTAAATTTTTACTTGGAACAGGTTTGCTTGATTCATCTTGTCCACCAAGTACGCAGTATGCTATTTTCAATCAGGCAATGTGTAATAAGATGCACTTAGTATTTGCAAAGTTTGATCATGAACTTTGCAATCGATTTGAAGATGAAGTTTTAAGATTTATTCAATTTGAGGAGGGGTGTGTATGAAATATTTAGGCGTTGATATTGGTGGGACGGCTGTTAAGTTAGGGATTGTTGATAAAACGGGAGAGATTATTTCAACGTATAGTAAAGGTGTTGCAGTTGATGCTTATGAGACCCCTATTATTGAAACAGTTAAGGTAGCAATTGATGAGTTTTTTGAAAAAGAGCAGGTAGAGTTGGCAGATTTTTTAGGGATTGGAGTATCAGCAACAGGACAAATCGATTATCGAAGTGGGTGTGTCATTGGTGTTGGGGGAAATATTAAAAATTGGTGTCATACAAATATTAAAGAGGAATTAGAGCTTAAATATGGATTGAAAACGACCGTTTTAAATGATGCGAACTGTATGATTATCGGTGAGAAGTGGTTAGGGCGTGCGAAAGGTTACGAGCATGTCATCGGAATAACCATTGGAACAGGAGTTGGAGGTGGAATCCTAGTGAATGGCGAGATTTTGCAAGGGACTACTGGAATTGGGGGTGAGTTAGGGCATTTTTCGATTGATTCTCATGGTGTGAAATGTCGTTGTGGAAATATAGGGTGCTATGAAAATTATGCATCGATGACGGCGTTAGTTAACAAAGTTTTAGAGGGGTATGATGAGTTAGATTTACCTGTTTCAAGGGATGAGGTAAATGGACGTGTTATTTTTGAGGCGTTAGAAGCGGGGAATGAAAAAGTAGCTGATATGGTAGAAGAATGGATTCTTATGATTGCAAAAGGACTTGTGAGTTTGGTTCATTTATTTAATCCTGAAATTATTGTGATTGGTGGCGGTGTTTGCACGCAAGAAGAGCGATTTATTAAGCCTATTAGAGAGTATGTCTTATCTCATGCAATGGAACAGTTCAAAAAAGAATTGAAAGTTGAATCGGCCATGCTTTTTAATAATGCCGGTTTAGTTGGTGCAGTTTATTATCATATTCATCATATTTAATGAAAGGCCAGTTAGGCCTTTTTAAAAAAAATCAAAAACTTGTATAGACAGGACTTGTATAGACAGGTATAATGTAGGTAAGGAAGATAATCAAGAATTTGAGAAGATTTTGATTAAGGAGGAATAAGGATGAAAATTATTAAAGTTAAATCTGTAGAAGCAATGGGACAGGCTGCTCTTTCGGAAGTCTTAAAGGTTGTAAAAACAAAAGAAAATCCTGTTTTAGGTTTAGCAACTGGAAGTAGCCCGATTGGATTATATCAGGCGATGATTGAAGATCATAAAAAAAATAAGACGTCGTATCAACATGTTAAAACGATTAATTTAGACGAATATGTTGGGATTGATGCAACACATTCTCAAAGTTATGCGACATTTATGAAAGAACAGTTATTTAATCATATTGATATTGATTTAAATAATGTTAATATTCCATCAGGAGATTGTTTGAATCCGCAGGATGAATGTTTACGATATGATGAAGTGATTCGTCAAAATAAAGTAGATCTTCAAATTTTAGGTATTGGTTCAAATGGGCATATTGGATTTAATGAGCCTGGAACACCATTTAATGCAACGACTCATGTTGTAACATTAGATGAGCAAACTCGTCTTGATAATGCGAGATTTTTTGAGTCATTAGATGAGGTACCAAAATATGCAGTGACGATGGGGATTCGCTCCATTTTACAAGCGAATCAAATTGTGTTAATCGCACTTGGAAAAAATAAAGCGAAAGCAGTTGCACATATGGTAGGGGGAAGTGTGACAACGGATTGTCCAGCTTCAATCTTACAAGTGCATCCCAATGTCATTTTAATTGCAGATGAGGAAGCTTTATCTGAAGTTAAGTTGGATACAAAAAAGTTAAATATTCAATTGGCTTCAACAGCTGTTGCAGAATAAAAAAAGTCAAAAAAACAGATGGTCATCAAACCATCTG
>NZ_AEXQ01000070.1:0-6743 GCF_000191865.1 Turicibacter sp. HGF1 | reverse complement strand
GACGTTTTTTTTATGTATGCCTCAAGGAGTTGTGCCGCATCTTCAACATATGACGTACATAATTTTTCATGACGCTTATGTTGTTCACATTGCAATAATTCATCACACCTTAAAGAGCCATTCTTTTCTTTAAATTTATCTCCTAATGTGTGAATCAATTCATAGCATGATTTACGAGAAGCATTTTTCTCACGATCACCATCTGATGCTAGATAGCTAGCAGCCATAAACATCCCCGTCACCGCACCACAAGTATCACGTAAGCCTCCCATTCCACTTCCAAATCCTTCAGCTAATCGAAAGGCTTGTTCCTCTTCTAAACCAATTAAATCATGATAGGCACACAAAACAGCCTGAGAACAATTATAGCCTTTGAAATGTTTTTCAATCGCTTTATTCACTCGATAATCCATTTTATAACTCCTTTAATAATGTTTATTTTTAATTATATCACACCTTAACAGCACGCTTTTTTTACAGTTTATAGTAAAATAAAGTCGTTAGGGAGATGATATGATGAAGAAGGTTAAAATAAAACAATTATCTGAGTTAGAACTTTATGCTTTTTTAAGGCAACAAGCACGTGAAGGGTGGTTTCCAACATCTTTTTCTTCATCCTACATTATATTAGAGGAATCACAACCTCAAGATGTTATTTTCCATTTCGACACTTTCCCATATACTTATTCAACAATTGAAAAACTAAACAAAAAGTTCCCCTCATATTTAGATGCATTTGAAACAGAGGGTTGGCACTATGTTGCTCACTATCAATCACATTACTTATTTTATTCTAGCGATGTATTTGCCTACATCCCTAAAATTGAACAAATGAAATTTAAACAGTTTAAAACTTATCTTGTTCACGATTTATTCAGCGCGACTCTATCACTTCTTGCCATCTCTTTCATTCTAGCGTTTTTTCTGATGGACCTCAATTTTTTAATAAACTGGGATACATTTGCGCTTCTCCTGATGATGATACTCATTTCGATTGCCTTATTTCTTCAAATCCTAATCAATATAAAGTATTTATGCACCTTCAACGAATTACAATCTTCCCCCTTTAATGACTCGTTCAAAAAATACAGGCATCAGCTCCCTACCATCACAACCATTTTCTCCATCCTAAACGTTGTGATTGTTCTTCCTCTTTGTTGCATCGGCATTCTTTTAAATAAACAACCCTCTCAAGAAACACTTTTATTTCTGGGTCTTCCCTTTGGTATTCAATTTATAAGTGAAGTCTTAGAAAAGTATAGTCCACTTCAATTGTCTACTAAAAAATTCAATGCCTTAAGTTGGATTCTTCCACTTTTGTTACTTCTTTGGAGTGCCTTTTTCGATATGTCTCATCCTTATAATGAAGTCGACGTCAAAGATATCATCACAATAGCTGATTTAACCCCTCATGAGGTTTCAACCTATTACAGCCAGTATTCCAATCATATTGGACCTATCTTCGAAGAAGTAAAAATTTATAGTGAGAGTTCTTCTTTACATCAATTAGATTTTAAATCGTTTAAAACTTCATCTTCCCAACTACAAACTTATTTAAACTATTACTTTACTCAACAAATAAAACAGCATGATCCATTCAGAATATATCCTTATCTCTTTGCTCAATTCAAATCCTTTAATTTATATGTTTGTGACAATCAAGACCTATTTATTGTAGCTGAAAAAGATGATGAATTCATTTATCTCTATTTTGAAAATAATCGTGAAGATTTTAATTATATCATTCAACAAGTTGTAGATTTAATAAAATAATAAAAGACTTGCCCTTGAGCAAGTCTTTTTTGTTATCAATAATTATGGCATGGCATTTGGAAATAGCTTTTTGGATACCCACAGACTGGGCAGTAATCTGGAGCTTCTTTACCAACTTGACGATGTCCACAATTTCGGCATTCCCAAACGACGGGATTTTTTTTTTCAAAAACTTGATTATTTTCAAGATTATTTAATAGTTTAGAATAACGAATACTATGTCCATTTTCAATTTTAGCTACCCCTTCAAATAAAGCAGCAATCTCAGGCAACCCTTCTTCTTTGGCAATTTTTGCGTAATCAGGGTACATATCCTCTGATTCTCCGGTTTCTCCAAAGACTGCTATTTTTAAATTATCTTTTGTTGTTCCTAACCCACCATCATGTAAAAGTTTATACCACATCTCGGCATGTTCTTTTTCATTTCCTGCTGTTTCTGTAAAGAAGGCTGCAATTTGTTCATACCCTTCATCCTTTGCAACTTCTGCATAAAATGTATATTTATTTCTTGCTTGTGACTCCCCTGCAAAGGCATTTTTTAAATTTTGTTCCGTCTTCGTCCCTTTTAAATTTTTCAATGTTTCACCTGACACTAAAGAATCCATTTACTCATCACTCCAATCAACATTCATTCTTTAATATTGATATGCTAATTCCCGATAAAGGTTACTTTCTCAAGTTAACCCTTTACAAATTTATCCTAATAACATATGTAAAAAAGAGGTTGCTCTCATCGAACAACCTTTTTTCTTATCATAAAAAAACTCCCCGGAATCCGAGGAGTTTTAAGTGTGTTAACTATTCAGTCATTTGTAATGCAGTATTGTAATCGTCTAAAGCTTTAGCAGCTGCCTCTTCAGGAGTTGCTAAACCTTCCCATACTGAACGATACATTGTTTCAGCTGCACCCCAGTATTTTGACATTTCTGGTAAGATTGGCATTGGTTGAGAGTATTCAGCTTGAGCTAAAATTCCAGCGATATATGGATCTTCTACTACACCTTCAATAACAGATGCATCTTTTAATGCTGGGATTTTACCTTGAACATCATACATAATTTGTAATCCTTCTTCAGATGCTAAGAAGTCAACCACTTGTTTAGCTTCTGTTGGGTGTTGTGTGTATGCACTAACGCAAGCAATGATATTTCCTGAGAATGTTTCAGGTTGAACACCATTGATTGTTGGGATAGTTGTTACCCCGAATTCAAATCCATTGTCTTCAGCTCCAGTTTTTGCTTCAGCTAATGACCAAGGTCCAGAGATCATGTAAGGAACGTTTCCTTTAATAAACTCACCATGGATAGTATCCCAATTTAAATCTGCATATGGTACTGGTAAATATTCTTTCATTGATTGGAAGAATGTTAAACCATCGATAACTTCTTGAGTATTTAAGTTAACTTGAGAAGCATCATCATGATTTTCACCATATAATTGGAATCCTGCTGCAGTTAAGAAGAATTGGTTCGTATAAGAGTTACCTGGTTCCCAACGAATTAAGAATTTATTTGCTGCATTATCGTTGTAAACTGCAGCTTGCTCCTTAATTGTTTCAAAAGAAGTTGCAACTTCAAATCCATATTCATCTAATAATGTTTTATTATAGAATAACGCAATTGATTCAGTTGCTAATGGAACACCATAATAGTTACCATCTTTCTTAACTGTTCCCACAGCTCCTTCTAACATGCGCTCTTCAATCATTGCTCCCATATCTGATCCTAATGGTAATAAGATATTAGAAATGATTGATTCACTCATTCCATCATGAGGTTGAATGAATACATCTCCACCTAACCCTGCAGGACCGTCTAATTCTAATTTTGTACGAGCATCAACTGCTCCTACTTTTTCATAAACGATATCGATGTTTGGGTAAGCGGCTTCGATTGCTGGTTCAATAGCTGCTGCGTAATCATCGTCATCTAACCATAATTTAATCTCTACTTTTTCACCTGATGTTGCCGGTGTCTCAGCTGGTGCTTCAGTCGTTGTGTCACTACCTGCTGGTGTTTCAGCTGGTGTCTCTGACTCATTCCCACTACATGCAACTAATCCCGCGAAAGATAACGATGCAACTAAACCTAATGATACTAGCTTTTTCATTAATATGTGCCCCCTGACATAATTTAGAAAATCTTTTACAAGAAGACTATAACACCAGATTTTATATTAAACAATAGCTTTAATATCATAAGCAAACGGTTACACCCTATAAAATATTATAAATTATTCCTTTTTATAAAGAAAAAGTACCATTATTTTTTCAAAAATCACGCCAAAAATCGCTAATGTTATTTTATGTCGAAAGCGATATCATTTTGTATTAAAACTTTAAAACTAAATCTGAATCCTCTTTTTTAATACATCCCATCACATATTCATCCTCTTTTTTACTCATCTCACCATGACAATCACATCCAACTGTTATCATTAAATCATGTTCTTGACAAAACTCAACACAACATGCTGTCAACTCTTCACTATGAATCGGATAGTAACACTCAATTCCATCAATTCCTTGTGACACCAGAAGTTTAAAATCTTCTACGACTTCATCTAATGGTGTAAAACGATAATACTTTCCAGGATGAGCAAGCACCGCTTTACCACCACACGCATGAATTTGAACAATGGCCTCTTCAACAGTAGGAAACTCATAATTCCAGTAAAATACTTCATATTCTTTGTAAAATTTAAAACCATCCATTAAATTATCCGTTAATCCGCGATCCATTAAATAATGAATGCCTTTAAATCCACCTTTAGTACGGTCATACGTATAATTTTCATAATCTTCAGACGATACTTGCGGATAATCCTTTTCCATTAACTTGACTAAATCAATCCCCATTTGATCTAACTGATGACGTGATTTTTGAATAATCGCTAAAAACTCCTCATTCACGTTAAAATTATAGGCTAATAAATGGACAGACTTTGTTTTAAACACACAGTCTAACTCCACCCCTACCACATAATTCATCTCTAACTCTTGACAGGCAGCTTCAAACTCTTCATGAGCTTCAATGGTGTTATGATCAGTTACTGAAATCAATCCTAATCCTTTTTTCTTTGCTAATTGAACCATTTCACGCGGCGAAAATGAGCCATCTGAATAATACGTATGCATATGTAAATCTACTAACATTTAAACAACTCCTAACAAAATTCATACTTCTATCATTATAACAGAAAACGACAAATTCTGAAATTCCATCCAACCTTTCGCGAAGTAAAATAAAAAAAGACTACCTTCTATTGATTATTTAAAGAAAAGAATAATAACTCCTGCTATCCTAATCTGCTTATCAAATACGATTTCGATAAAACTAATAGGAAAGTATTTTAACATTAAAAAACACCGCTAAATAGCGGTGTTTTGGTCACTATAATTATTTTAAAGCTTTTAATGCTGCTTCAACTGCTGCAGCAGGTTCCATACCTTCTAATACAACACGTTCAATGGCTAATCCTGCTTCTGTACGCACATTATAAGAAGAGAAAGTATCTGTATAGAATGCTGGATCATAGAAGTAGTAGTCTGCTTGTGCTGGTCCAGTTTGTTTTGTTGAGTTTCCTGATTCAGAAATATACGCTTGATATTCAGCTGAATCAATAACTGATTGACGAATTGGTAAGTATCCTGTGTTCGTTGCCCATAAAAGATTTGCTTCATAAGATCCTAAATATTTAGCAAACTCATACGCAGCATAAACTTGCTCATCAGTTTGACCTAAGTTCATAACAACAACATTAGTTCCTTGTTGGATAACTGCTTTTGTATCGTCAGAAACTTGTGGAATTGGAGCAGAATCCCATTCAAAGTTATCATTCACAACATGAGTCGATCCTGAAGTTGATCCAATAAACATATGAACTAATTCAGAAACGAATGGTCCTGACATATATTTATCTTCCCCTGGTAAACGCCAATATCCAGCATCTGTATTACGTTTAATCATCTCTAATGCTTGTACTGCAGCATCAGTTTCACCGAATAAGACTTCACCTTGAGATGTTGTATATTGTCCTCCAAATTGTTGAACTAATGTGATGAACGCATTTTGAGCTGAGTCAAATCCGAAAGCTGGTTTTCCAGTAATTTCAGTGATTTGTTTAGAAACTTCTTCTAATTCTGTCCAAGTTGTTGGAACTGTTAAACCATGTTCTTCGAAGAATGTTTTATTGTAATATAAAACTTCTGTTGATTTATTAAATGGTAATGAGTAGAACGTTCCATCTGTTGTATATTGACTGTTTTCTAAGCGATATGCTTCTGCAATATCTTCAAAATCAGTGATTCCTACTTCTGGGTGTTCGATATATTCATTTAAAGCAACAACTGCACCTGATTGTAAATATTCTGCTACCCAATCAGGATATGCCTGAGAAATAGCTGGTGCATTTTTTGCTTTGATAGCGGCTGTTGTTTTAGATTTTAAATCATTATAAGCTCCTTGATAAACAGGAGTTACCGTAATTCCTTTTTCTTGTCCAATTGTTGAATTAAAGTTTTCAACTAATTCGTTTACAACTTTTTCATTATCTCCTGACATCGCATGCCAGAATTCGATTGAAACTGGTTCATTAATTGTAACAACTAAGTCATTACCTGTTTCTTTTGTTGTGTCTGTTGATTCTTCTGTAGTAGGTGTTTCAGGTGTTACTTGTTCTCCTTTTGTTTCATTTGAGCAAGCTACCACTGTTGATAATCCTAATACTACTGTTAGCGAAGCTAATAATTTTTTCACTTTTTTTGTCCTCCCTAAAATTCAATATGGCCGTTGAATTTAATATGTATTAAAGGATTTCTCCTTTGATACCTGTTTCATACATTTGTTTCTCTATTTTTCCTTTTCACTTACACCCAGATTATACACATTTTTTTCCATCAAATCAACAAATTAACATAAAAATTAACAAAAATATAAAAAATAAAAAGTGATTAATTAAGGTTCTATAAT